>CAYZVJ010000020.1:0-21379 GCA_964481765.1 uncultured Rikenellaceae bacterium
CACAAAATATTCTAAAGACTGCGGACTTATTATCTCGTCACGCGTTACGCGTCACTGCTGACTGCCTACTGCTTACTGCGTACTCCTTTCCTTCATCCATCGTCCATCAACCTTCATCCCTCCATGCTCCATGCCCTTTGCCCTATTATATCTGCAATTCGAAATTTCCATCTCTCCCCTCACTTAGTCCCTTCGTCCCTCACTTATAACTTATTAACCTATAACTTATCAACTTCCTCACTCCTCTTCTTTCTCTGCCTCATATGCTTTCAGCAGCTCTTCCTGCAGGTCGCCGGGAACCTGGACGTATTCGGCAAATTTCATGGAGTACATTGCGCGGCCATTGGTAAGGGAACTGAGGGCTGTTGAGTATTTTCCCATTTCTGCCAGTGGAACCTTGGCAGAAATTTTCTCAAATCCTTTTTCGCTGGACATGCCCAGCACCATGCCTCTTCTACCCTGCAGATCACTCATCACATCACCCATCCGGTCAGCAGGAACCAGTACCTCTAACTCATAAACCGGTTCCATGATTTTCGGCCCGGCATTTTTGAATGCATTGCTGAATGCATTTCGTCCTGCAAGTTTAAAGGATATTTCGTTGGAGTCAACCGGGTGCATCTTTCCATCATATACGGCAACCCGGATATCCCTGGCATAGGATCCGGTCAGGGGACCCTCTTCCATTTTCTCCATGATCCCTTTTAAAATAGCGGGCAGAAAGCGAGCATCGATTGATCCACCCACGATACAGTTGTAATAGATCAGTTTTCCACCCCATTCAAGATTGTATTCTTCTTTATTCCTGACATTCACTTTAATCTCTTTCCCATTGACCTTGTAAACTTTTGGATCCGGTAATTCTTCAGAGTAGGGCTCAATGACCAGGTGCACTTCGCCGAACTGACCGGCTCCACCTGACTGTTTTTTATGACGGTATTCCGCCTGTGCTATTTTGGTGATCGTTTCCCGGTAAGGGATTTTCGGAGCAATAAAATCGCACTCAACATGAAACACATTATCGAGATGCCACTTCAATATATTCAGGTGGTACTCCCCCTGCCCGTGAATAATAATCTGTTTTAGCTCTTTCGAATATTCAATTACAATGGTGGGATCTTCCTGGTGCATTCTTTGCAATCCTTCACCCAGTTTCTCTTCGTCACCTTCACTTTTCGGTTTGATTGCAGTGCGGTATTTCGGTTCCGGGAACTTGATGGGTTCAAAGGTCCATGATTGTCCGGAGGCCGTAAGGGTATGGTTTGTTTTGGTATTTTTCAGTTTAACCGTTGCACCGATATCACCGGCGGATAATTTGTCCACCTTATTTCTCTTCTTTCCGGCAACAACGTATATCTGAGCCATTCTTTCCTTGGTCTGCGAGTTGTTATTCACCAGGTCCATGCTTTCGCTGATCTCACCCGACATGACCTTGAAGTAATTGATCTCACCAATATGCTCCTCGATTGATGTCTTGAAAACAAAAAGGGAGGGACTTCCTTTTGGGTCGCATGCGATCTCTTTATCCTGTGAATTTTTCGGTGCCGGTAAATCGGCAGCCGATGGAGCGGTGTTGTTGATGAACTCAAGAAGCCGTTCCACACCCATGTTCTGCCTTGCCGATGTACAGAAAACCGGGAATATTCCCCGCTGGATCAGCCCGGCAGTAATGCCTTTCCTCATTTCGTCCTCATCCAGTGTATCTTTTTCGAAAAAAAGCTCCATCAACTCTTCATCATTTTCTGCTGCCTTTTCTACCAGTTCGTTGTGCAACTCCTCCGCCTTTTCCTTTTGATCATCGGGAATATCGATAATCTCCGGAGTACCGCCATCGGAAGGGTACCTGTACATTTTCATTTTCATGACATCCACCAATGCATTGAAACCAGTTCCTTCATTTACAGGATATTGAATGATAGTTACATTGTTCCCAAACCGTTCTTTTGCCATTTCAATGGCTTTATCAAAATGGGATTTTTCGTGGTCAACCGAGTTGACAACAAAAACCATGGGCTTGTTAACCTCGCCTGCTTTTCTGAAATGAATTTCGGTTCCGACCTCGATGGCGTTTTGTGCGTTGATCAACAGGATCCCTGTATCAGCAGCCCTGAGGGCAGATATTACTCCACCCACGAAATCATCCAATCCCGGTGTGTCGATGATATTCACCTTCTGGTTCTGGTATTCGGTATAAAGCACGGTGGAAAATATACTGTTCCCGTTTTCGTGTTCAATCTGATTGTAATCGGACGTGGTATTTTTATTCTCAACAGCCCCTCTTCTTTCAATGATTTTTCCTTCAAACAGCATTGCTTCTGCCAGGGTTGTTTTTCCAGAGCCTGAATTTCCCAACAAGACAACATTTTTAATTTGATCCGTCTGATAAGTTTTCATTTTATCACGATGATTTTCAGTTTATATATTATGATTTTTGTTCGCGTTACCCGGTTTAAAATGCGCCCCAAAAGTAATAATTTTTTATATACCTGCAATAGGTGAAAATGATTTATAGAAAATGATTTACCGCAGCTGTGACGGGTAAAATTTAATCTTTATTCATTGTTGTTTTTTAAAAAAAAAGAATACCTTTGCACACCGATTTGAAAAAGTAGATTTTTAACGTAAATCATACTGTTTATGCCAACAATACAACAGTTAGTTCGAAAAGGAAGAAAGAAGCTTGTCGATAAAAGCAAGGCGCCTGCTCTGGATTCTTGTCCGCAGCGGAGAGGTGTGTGTGTGCGTGTTTATACCACCACACCCAAAAAACCAAATTCGGCGATGAGAAAAGTTGCACGGGTACGATTGACCAATCAGAAGGAGGTGAATGCCTATATACCCGGAGAAGGACATAATCTCCAGGAGCACTCCATCGTATTGATCAGGGGCGGCAGGGTAAAGGATCTGCCCGGTGTCCGTTATCACCTTATCCGTGGTGCACTTGATACATCCGGTGTGGATGGACGGACACAACGGAGATCAAAGTATGGAACAAAAAGACCCAGGAAGTAATCGAAAAATGGAGCATGTAAAATGAGAAAATCCAAACCAAAAAAACGAATTCTGTTACCGGATCCCAAATTCAATGATCCTCTGGTAACCCGGTTTGTCAATAACCTGATGTTAGAGGGTAAAAAGAGCCTGGCTTATTCAACATTTTACCAAGCACTCGATATTGTAGGAGATAAGGTTCAAGATGCCGAAAAAACTCCACTGGAGATCTGGAAAAAAGCATTGGAAAACATTACACCAAACGTGGAGGTTAAAAGCCGCCGGGTAGGAGGCGCAACATTCCAGGTTCCTTTGGAAGTAAGACCCGACCGGAAAGTATCCATCAGCATGAAAAACCTGATCCTCTTCGCCCGCAAACGAAGTGGCAAGTCGATGAGCGATAAACTGGCTGCTGAGATCATTGCTGCCTATAACCTGGAGGGTGGAGCATTCAAGAAAAAAGAAGATACACACCGAATGGCAGAAGCGAATAAAGCATTTGCACATTTCCGGTTTTAATCGAGTGAAATAGTCCTGTGAAGATGCATCATTTATGAAAGAGAGTTTGAAATATACGAGGAACATTGGTATCATGGCTCATATCGATGCGGGAAAAACCACCACCACGGAGAGGATACTCTTCTATAGTGGTATTACCCATCGTATGGGCGAGGTACACGATGGAGCCGCACAGATGGATTGGATGGTGCAGGAACAGGAAAGAGGTATAACCATTACTTCTGCTGCTACAACTACCTTCTGGAAATATAAAAACCAGGACTACAAGATCAATATTATTGATACACCGGGACATGTCGATTTTACCGTTGAAGTGGAACGGTCACTGAGGGTACTCGATGGAGCAGTTGCCCTCTTTTGTGCTGTCGGAGGTGTTGAACCGCAATCGGAAACCGTTTGGAGACAAGCCGATAAATACCGGGTCCCCAGGATTGCCTTTGTGAATAAAATGGACCGGACCGGTGCCGATTTTTTAAGTGTTATAAACCAGATTAAAACCAAACTCAATGCCAATCCCATTCCCATTCAAATCCCAATTGGCTCTGAAGATAACTTTCGGGGAGTGGTGGATTTGATTGAGAATAAAGCAGTAGTGTGGCATAACGACGAAACGTTGGGGACAAATTATGAGCTGACCGATGTGCCGGATGAGATGAAAGAAGAGGTGGAGGAATGGAGAGGAAAACTGGTTGAAGCCATCGCGGAAAAAGATGATACCCTGCTTGAAAAATATTTCGATGACCCCGGTTCAATTACGCCTGATCACCTGATCCCGGTTATCCGGAAATCAACAATCGACAGAAGCATCGTTCCGGTTATGTGTGGATCCGCTTTTAAAAATAAAGGAGTGCAAAGACTCCTGGATGCCATTGCCGGATTTCTGCCAAGTCCTGTTGATGTCGGTCCGGTTTCCGGAATAAATCCCTTTACCGGTCAGGAAGTGATGAGAGCCCCTGATACAGAAGAACCACTTACCGCTCTTGTCTTTAAAATTGCTACTGATTCCTTTGTTGGCAGCCTGGCATTTTTGCGAATCTATTCTGGAACAATGGAAGCCGGAGAAATGGCCTATAATGCAAGAACCGGTAAAAAAGAGAGGATAAATCGCCTCTACCAGATGCATGCAAACAAGCAACATCCGAAAAAACAAATTGAAGCAGGGGATATCTGCGCTGCCGTTGGCTTTAAAAACCTTAAAACAGGGGATACCCTCTGCGATCCCAGGAAACCGATAACACTGGAGACGATGGAGTTCCCGGAACCTGTGATTGGCGTGGCGATTGAACCCAAAACACAGGCCGATATCGATAAACTGGGAATCGCCCTGGGAAAACTGGCTGAAGAGGATCCCACTTTTCAGGTAAAAGTCGATGATGAATCCGGTCAGACAATCATCAATGGTATGGGTGAGTTGCACCTGGAGATTCTAATTGACAGGATGAAAAGAGAATTTGGCATTGAATGCAATCAGGGAACACCACAGGTTGCCTATAAGGAAGCCATAACCTCCTCCATAGAATACCGGGAATTATTCAGGAAACAAACCGGGGGTAGAGGGAAATTTGCAGATATCCTGGTTGAGATATCTCCTGCGGATAAAGGTGTTAAAGGACTTCAGTTCGAAGACCATGTGAAAGGTGGAAATATTCCAAAGGAGTTTATCCCATCCGTTGAAAAGGGATTTAAAATGGCTATGCAAAATGGGGTCCTGGCAGGCTACCCGCTGGAAAACCTGAAAGTTATATTAAAAGACGGATCATTCCATCCGGTTGACTCTGATGCACTCTCGTTTGAGATCGCAGCCAAAACAGCATTCCGAAAAGCCTGTGCCAAGGTAAACAGTGTACTGCTCGAACCCATCATGTCAGCCGAAGTGGTAACACCTGAAGAATATATGGGCGATATCATTTCTGATTTTAACAAACGAAGAGGTCAGGTGGAAGGAATGGAATCAAAAGCCGGATCCAGGGTGATTAAAGCGAAAGTGCCACTGGCTGAAAAATTCGGTTACGTTACCGTCCTGAGAACATTAACCTCAGGAAGAGCAACGTCAACCATGGAATTCTCACATTATGAGGAGGTTCCTCCTGAAATTTCAAAAAAAATAATTGAACGAACAAAAGGTATAATTCGTGTAACTGAATATTAAAATGAGTCAGAAGATTAGAATAAAACTCAAATCGTACGATCACAATTTGGTGGATAAATCTGCTGAAAAGATCGTTAAAACAGTGAAATCGACCGGTGCTGTTGTTAGTGGGCCAATCCCACTGCCGACTCACAAACGGATATTTACCGTTTTACGCTCTCCTTTTGTAAATAAAAAGTCGAGAGAACAGTTTCAACTCTCCTCCTTTAAACGATTGCTGGATATCTACAGTTCAACTCCAAAAACCATTGATGCGTTAATGAAATTGGAACTGCCCAGCGGTGTGGAAGTTGAAATTAAGGTTTAACTATCGTAAAAGTGCTGAACAAAAATGCAAGGATTAATTGGTAAAAAGATTGGAATGACCTCCCTGTTTGATGACAATGGGAAGAATATCCCCTGTACGGTACTGGAAGCCGGACCCTGTGTGGTTACACAAATAAAAACAAAGGACAAGGATGGGTATAAGGCTGTACAACTTGCTTTCGACGATAAGAAGGAGAAACGTACCTCAAACCCGGAGATGGGGCATTTCAAAAAAGCAAAAACAAAACCCAAAAGAAAACTGGCGGAATTTTCCGGTTTCGGCGAAGAGGTTAATCTGGGTGATGTGCTGAAGGTAAATCTCTTTGACGACGATACCTGGCTGGATGTCCGTGGATATGCTAAGGGAAAAGGATTCCAGGGTGTGGTTAAACGTTATGGATTCCATGGTGTTGGCGACAAAACCCATGGACAGCATAACCGCGAACGTGCACCAGGATCCCTGGGAGCATCATCATTCCCCTCCCGTGTGTTCAAAGGCATGAGAATGGGCGGCCGAACCGGAGGACAACTGGTAATGGCAATCAGCCTTCGCGTAATGAAAATTATGCATGATGATAATCTATTAATCGTAAAAGGATCAGTTCCGGGCCCCAATGGTGGCTATGTAATAATTACAAAGTAATGAAAGTAGAAGTTATAAATATTGAAGGTGAAAATACCGGGAAAAAGGTTGAATTGAATAATTCAATCTTTGGTATAGAGCCAAATGACCATGCCATATACCTTGATACCAAACAGTATCTGGCAAATAAAAGGCAGGGTACATCAAAGACCAAGGAACGGAGTGAAATCACCGGAAGCACACGAAAGATCAAACGCCAGAAAGGAACCGGTACAGCTCGTGCTGGTAATATCAAATCACCCATCTTCCGGGGAGGAGGAAGAGCTTTTGGCCCGGCACCCAGAGATTATGGCTTTAAATTGAATAAAAAAGTGAAACAACTGGCCAGAAAATCTGCCCTCTCCTATAAAGCAAAAGAGAAAAAAATCATCGTTCTGGAAGACTTTGATATGGAAGCCCCCAGAACAAAAGAATTCGCTGGTATTCATTCACTTATCAACCAGGGAAACAAAAATTCCCTCTACGTTTTACCCGAACAAAATAAAAATATATATTTGTCTTCTCGAAATTTTACGGGTGCCAAAGTCGTAACAGTTTCAGAATTAAATACATACGATATAGTGCGTGCGTCAAATCTGGTGCTTGCTGAGAGTACAATTGACGTTTTGAACCGAACGTTTGGAATATCATAAATAAATTGTGATGAGTATTTTAATAAAGCCTATAGTAACTGAGAAAATGACTGACCAGGGTGAGGAGATGAACCGGTATGGATTTATCGTTAAAAAAACGGCCAACAAAATTGAAATTAAACGAGCAGTTGAAGAGTTGTATGGCGTGACAGTCCAGTCGGTGAATACCATGCGTTATGGCGGCAAAGCCAAATCGAGGTTTACCAAGTCAGGCATGATAACCGGAAAATCAAAATCCTATAAGAAGGCGATTATTACCCTGGCCGAAGGCGAAAACATTGATTTTTACAGCAATATTTAAGGAATTATGGCTTCTCGAAAAGTAAAACCGGTTACCCCCGGACAGCGACATAAGATCATCAGTGCTTTCGATGATTTAACCTCCACTGTTCCTGAAAAATCGCTCCTTCATCCGTTGAAAAAAAGTGGCGGACGGAACAGCAGTGGCAAAATGACCATGAGATACATGGGTGGGGGACATAAGCGAAGATATCGCTCAATCGATTTTTTACGCGAAAAAGATGGAATCCCCGCAGTGGTTAAATCAATCGAGTATGATCCCAACCGCAGTGCCAGAATCGCACTGGTGGTCTATGCTGATGGAGAAAAACGGTATATCATAGCACCCAATGGACTGAAAACGGGAAACACGATACAATCCGGACCCGGTGTACCTCCCGAACCGGGAAATACACTGTTACTCTCGGATATCCCATTGGGTACAATTATTCATAATATAGAATTGAAACCGGGAAAAGGAGGAGCTATGGCCAGAAGTGCCGGCTCGTTTGCGCAACTTACCTCCAGAGATGGTAAGTACGCAATCATTAAACTTCCATCCGGTGAATCCAGAATGGTGCTGGTAACCTGTAAAGCAACGATCGGTGCCGTTTCTAATGCCGACCATGGAGCGGAATCCTCTGGTAAGGCAGGACGTAGCCGGTGGCTCGGCAGGAGACCAAGAGTGCGCGGAGTGGTGATGAATCCGGTGGACCATCCAATGGGAGGTGGTGAAGGAAGAGCATCCGGCGGACATCCCAGATCGCGAAAAGGAATCCCGGCAAAAGGATACAAAACAAGAGCCAGGAAAAAACAATCCAACAGATACATTGTTGAAAAGAGGAAATAACAATCAGAATAACCAGAGAATAGTATGAGCCGATCACTAAAAAAAGGTCCTTTTATTGATTTTAAATTGGAAAAACGGGTTCTTGAACAAAACGAGTCAGGAAAGAAGTCGGTGGTAAAAACATGGTCGAGAAGATCGGTTATCTCTCCCGACTTTGTGGGACATACCATTGCAGTACATAATGGGAATAAATTCATCCCGGTATACATTACCGAAAATATGGTTGGACATAAACTTGGAGAATTTGCTCCAACCCGCACCTGGAGAGGACATGGAGGAAAAGCCAGGTAAATATTCATCGTGAAAAAATGAGCAGAAAATGGGGGCACGTAAAAGAAACCGAGCAAATAAACTGAAAGAGGAGAGGAAAAACAAATTCTCAGCCACATTGAGAAATTGTCCTACCTCACCGAGGAAAATGCGCCTGGTGACCGATATGATCCGGGGTGTTGAAGTAAATAAAGCACTCGATATGCTGAAATATAACCCGAAAGAGGCTTCCAATACACTTGAAAAAGTGCTTCTTTCAGCAATCGCTAACTGGCAGGCAAAAAATGAAGGGGTGCGGATAGAGGAGAGTAACCTCTATGTGAAAGAGATCTTTGTGAATCAGGCCAGAATATTGAAACGGCTGCGCCCCGCTCCGCAGGGAAGAGCTCACAGAATAAGAAAAAGATCAAACCATGTTACCGTGGTACTCGATAGTGCTCATGGTGCAGAAGAACATAAAAGCCAAAAGGAATAGTAGTAAATGGGACAAAAAGTAAATCCGATAGGAAACAGGTTAGGCATCATCAAAGGATGGGACTCCAATTGGTATGGCGGTAAAAACTATGCCGATAAATTGATTGAGGATACAAAAATCAGAGAGTATCTGAATGTGCGTCTCGCAAAAGCCAGTATCTCAAAAATCGTTATTGAAAGAACCTTGAAACTGATAACGGTTACTGTCAATACCGCAAGACCCGGGATCATTATCGGAAAAGGAGGACAGGAGGTCGATAAGCTGAAAGAAGAGTTGAAGAATATTACCAATAAAGAGGTGCAGATCAATATTTTTGAGGTAAAACGACCCGAACTGGATGCTACCATCGTTGCCAGTAATATTGCCCGTCAGATTGAAGGAAAAATCTCTTACCGGAGAGCCATTAAAATGGCGATCGCCTCAACCATGAGAATGGGCGCCGAAGGAATAAAAGTACTTGTTTCCGGCCGTTTGGGAGGGGCTGA
Source organism: uncultured Rikenellaceae bacterium (assembly GCA_964481765.1). Taxonomy (GTDB): domain Bacteria; phylum Bacteroidota; class Bacteroidia; order Bacteroidales; family VadinHA17. Next base: position 9,600 of record CAYZVJ010000020.1, read on the forward strand.
AATGGCCCGTAACGAAACCTATAAGGAGGGCAGAATACCACTCCATACCTTTCGTGCAGATATCGATTATGCACTGGCCGAAGCACTCACAAAGGTGGGCCTTGTTGGTATTAAAGTGTGGATCTGTAATGGAGAAGTGTATGGGAAAAGAGACCTCTCTCCAAATATCGGTGCTAAAAGTGCCAAAACAAAAGGATTTAAAAAAAGAAGAAAATAATCTGGTGAATCGTTGAAGGAGAAACCGCAATACCGATAACTGATGTTACAACCGAAAAAAACAAAATACAGGAGACAGCAAAAGGGAAAAATGAAGGGAAACTCCCAAAGAGGGAACCAGTTGGCTTTTGGCTCCTTTGGGATTAAAGCCCTTGAAGAGGCTTGGATAACCGGTCGGCAAATTGAAGCTGCACGACAAGCCGTGACACGTCATATGAAACGTGAAGGACAGATATGGATCAGGATATTCCCCGATAAACCCATTACAAAAAAACCAGCTGAAGTTAGAATGGGAAAAGGGAAAGGAGCCCCGGAAGCATTCGTCGCTCCCATTACTCCCGGACGAATTATCCTCGAAGCCGAAGGCGTACCGTTTGAAATTGCTAAAGAAGCATTGCGTCTTGCTGCACAGAAATTGCCCATAACTACGAGATTTGTCGTCAGACGTGACTTTGTCTATAAATCCAGTTAATCATGAAAACATCCGAGATCAGAGAACTGTCCATTAAGGAGATAGAAGAGAGACTTGATAATGAAAAACTTTTCCTGGTAAGGCAAAAGCTGAATCATGCTATATCTCCCCTGGATAATCCCATGAAAATCAAGGAGAGCCGCAGGAATGTAGCCAGGCTGAAGACCATACTACAACAGAAAAAAATAAACGAACAAACTAAAAGTTAATCTCCAAGATGGAAAATAGAAATATACGGAAAGAACGAACAGGAATCGTGGTGAGTAAAAAGATGCAAAAATCAGTTGTTGTTGCCGTGAAACGAAAAGTGAAACACCCCATCTATGGGAAGTTTGTGAATAAAACAAACCGCTTCTTTGTCCATGATGAAGAAAATTCCTGCAACGTTGGAGATACAGTGAAAATAATGGAAACCAGACCGTTGAGTAAAAATAAAAGCTGGCGGTTAGTGCAAATCATTGAAAGGGCTAAATAGTCATGATACAGCAAGAAAGCAGATTGGCAGTAGCTGACAACAGTGGAGCAAAAGAAGTACTGTGTATACGTGTTCTGGGTGGAACAGGTAAACGGTACGCTTCGGTGGGTGATAAGGTTGTCGTAACCGTAAAATCGGCTATGCCCTCCGGTGAAGCAAAAAAAGGAATGGTTAGTAAAGCAGTGGTGGTGAGGACTAAAAAAGAAATCCGAAGAACGGATGGCTCCTATATCCGTTTCGATGATAATGCTGTGGTCCTGTTAAATAACCTGGACGAAATCAGGGGTACACGAATCTTTGGACCGGTTCCAAGAGAATTACGCGATCGCTATATGAAAATCATATCATTGGCACCGGAAGTGCTGTAATTTCAAAATTTTGTCGAATGAGTAAAAAAAGACATATTAAAAAGGGTGATGCTGTTATCGTGATTTCCGGAGAATATAAGGGACAACAGGGAAGAGTGCTCGAAGTATCCGTTGATGAAAACAGAGCCATTGTGGAAGGTGTGAATATGGTTTTGAAACACACCAAACCCAATGCACAAAATCCCCAGGGAGGAATCATTAAAAAGGAGACCTATATTCATCTCTCCAACCTGCTCCCGGTGGATCCTTCCTCCGGAAAACCTACGCGTGTTGGAAGAAGAGTAAATGATAAGAATAAATTAGTGCGTTATGCTAAAAAATCAGGAGAGGAGATTAAGTAATGGATTACGTGCCAGCTTTAAAGATACAGTATAAGGAAAAAATTATCCCTGCGTTAAAAAAGGAATTCAATTACCGGTCAGTAATGCAGGTTCCCCGACTTCAGAAAATTGTGATAAATCAGGGAATCGGACAGGCTGTCGCTGATAAAAAACTGGTTGATATCGGTGTGGAAGAATTAACAGCTATCACCGGACAGAAAGCAGTGCAAACCGTGTCGTCCAAAGATATCGCAAACTTCAAATTGAGAAAGAAAATGCCGATCGGGGTAACCGTTACATTGCGGTCTGACAAAATGTATGAATTTCTTGAACGCCTGATAAATGTCGCTCTTCCAAGGATCAGAGACTTTAAGGGAGTGAATAGCAAATTGGATGGAAGAGGAAATTATACACTCGGTATTACCGAACAAATCATTTTTCAGGAGATCGATATCGATAAAATAAATAAAATAATGGGACTTCAAATTACCTTTGTTACAAATGCAAAGACAGATGAAGAAGGATTTGCCCTATTGAGGGAATTTGGATTACCCTTTAAAGCACAAAAAGTTAGCTAATATGGCAAAAGAATCAATGAAAGCAAGGGAGGTGAAACGCCTCAAGATGGTGAATCAATATACGGATAAAAGAAACAGACTGAAAGCAGAAGGAGATTATGTCGGACTAAGCCGCCTGCCGCGTAATTCAAATCCCAACCGACTGCATAATCGCTGCAAAATTACAGGCAGACCAAAAGGCTATATGCGGCAGTTCGGATTGAGCAGAATTACCTTCAGGGAGATGGCTTCTGCCGGACTGATTCCGGGAATTAAAAAGGCAAGCTGGTAAACGGAGTTGTTGAATCGTTAAGAAATAGTTGATCGGAAAATTAATTCAAAACAGTTAGAAATGACAGACCCTATTGCAGATTATTTAACGCGAGTCAGAAATGCAATTATGGCAAAGCATAAGGTGGTGGAAATTCCGGCATCGAACCTGAAAAAAGAGATAACCAAAATTCTCTATGAAAAGGGGTATATCCTGAGCTATAAATTTGAAGAGGATGACCTGCAAGGGAAGATCAGAATAGCGTTGAAATATCATCCGCAAACAAAGATGCCGGCAATCAAATCAATGAAAAGAATCAGCAGACCAGGCTTGCGTAAATATGCCGGAGCAGATAAACTCCCCAGGGTGTTGAATGGTTTAGGCATTGCTATCCTTTCTACTTCCCGGGGTGTGATGACAGATAAAGAAGCAAGAACTTTAAAAATTGGTGGCGAAGTATTGTGTTATGTACATTAACCGTTGGAGGAAATAGATTATGTCACGTATAGGAAATCTACCCATTGAAATACCCGAAGGCGTTACCATCTCTGTAAATGATAAGAACCTGGTAACCGTTAAAGGACCACTGGGTGAACTGAACCAGCTGGTTGACCGGGAAATTAAAGTAGCGGTAGAAGGAAATGAGTGTAAATTGAAGCGGCCATCTGAAATAAAACGCCATAAATCATTACATGGCCTTTACAGATCATTGATAAACAATATGGTAATCGGGGTCTCTCAGGGATATACGATCCAACAGGAACTGGTAGGGGTGGGCTTTAGAGCCGAAGCAAAAGGACAAATGCTTGAGATGTCACTGGGCTTTTCACACGATATCGTCATTGAATTACCTCCGGAAGTGAACGTTGAAACAAAGACCGAAAGGAGAAGCAATCCTGTGATCACCTTGACCAGCATCGATAAACAATTGTTAGGGCACATAGCATCAAAGATCCGTTCACTCAGGCCACCTGAACCCTATAAAGGAAAGGGAATAAAATATATTGGTGAACACATTAGAAGAAAAGCAGGAAAAGCTGCAAGCGTTTAATCCATCGATTTGAAAATTATGACATTAACGAAACTAGAGAGACGGAAAAGGATCAGAAAAAGGATCAGAAAAAAAATCGCCGGAACAACAAATCATCTACGGTTGAGTGTTTTTAGAAGCAACAAGCAGATCTATGCCCAGGTAATCAATGACCTGGAGGGAAAAACCATGGCATCAGCCTCTTCGCTCGAGAAACCCGTCGCCGAAAAAAAGGGAATAACAAAAACTGAACAGGCCCGGTTGGTTGGAAAACTGATCGCTGAAAAATCATTGAAAGCGGGAATTTCTGATGTTGTTTTCGATAGGGGAGGATACCTCTATCATGGAAGGGTAAAATCATTAGCCGAAGCCGCAAGAGAAGGCGGTCTAAAATTTTAAGATATTATGTCAAACGGTATTCGTAAAGTAAAAACGAGCGATCTGGAACTGAAGGATAGATTGGTTAGTATTCAGAGGGTTACAAAAGTGACAAAAGGTGGAAGAACCTTTAGCTTCTCCGCAATTGTTGTCGTGGGTAATGAAGATGGAATTGTCGGATATGGATTGGGAAAAGCCAATGAAGTAACCACTGCCATTGCAAAAGGAGTGGAAGATGCAAAGAAAAATCTGATCAAAGTGCCAGTCTATAAAGGAACAATCCCTCATGAACAGACCGCTAAATATGGTGGAGCACGCGTGTTTCTTAAACCGGCTTCAGAAGGTACAGGCGTTAAGGCTGGCGGAGCAATGCGCGCCGTGTTGGAAAGTGTCGGAATAGTTAATGTCCTGGCAAAATCAAAAGGATCGTCAAACCCGCATAACCTCGTGAAAGCAACATTTGCTGCATTGCTGGAACTGCGTGATGTATCCACTGTATCACAACAACGCGGAGTCTCTGTTGAACAAGTTTTTAACGGTTAAAAATTTTGATTATGCCGAAAATCAGGGTAACCCAGGTGAAAAGTAAAATAGGGAGTTCAAAACGACAGAAAAGAACGCTTGAAGCCCTTGGTCTGAGAAAAATCAATGGTGCGGTTGAGGTGGAAGCCTCCCCTCAGATCGTGGGAATGGTGAATAAGGTGAAACACCTTGTAAAGGTTGAAGAGTTGAAGTAATTATACAATTTATTCAGAAGACATGGATTTAAGTAACTTAAAACCAGCAAAGGGATCCGTAAAAAAGGTGAAACGAATCGGAAGAGGCGAAGGCTCCGGTAAAGGTGGAACCGCTACACGCGGTCATAAAGGCCAGAAATCCAGGTCCGGATACTCGAAAAAGCTGGGATTTGAAGGCGGCCAGATGCCACTGCATCGCAGGATCCCCAAATACGGTTTTAAAAATATCAACCGGACTGAGTATAAAGCAATAAACATCGATACTATTCAGAAACTTGCTGAGACAAAAGGATTGAAAAAAATTGATATTAATACATTGATCGATGCCGGATTAGTTTCTAAAAACAGACTCGTTAAGATATTGGGCAAGGGAGAGTTGACACTTAAACTGGAGGTTGAGGCACACGCCTTTTCCAAATCCGCTATAGAAGCAATTGAGGCGAAGGAAGGAACAGCCGTAAAAATATAAGATGAATGAAATCGTTTATTGAAACTTTAAAAAACATTTTTAAAATTGAAGACCTGCGAACCAGGATCCTCTATACCCTGGGAATTCTCCTGATCTACCGGTTGGGTAAATACATTACACTCCCTGGTGTTGACCCTTCCCAGCTCGGACAGCTTCAGCAACAAACATCACAGGGATTGTTGAGCTTGCTCGACATGTTCTCCGGAGGTGCTTTCTCACAGGCATCCGTGTTTGCACTCGGGATCATGCCCTACATCTCAGCTTCCATTGTTGTACAGCTTCTGGGTATTGCAGTTCCCTATTTCCAGAGACTCCAGAAAGAGGGTGAGAGCGGACGAAGGAAAATAAACCAGATCACCCGATACCTTACCGTGGGTATTTTGTTTCTCCAGGCACCGGGATACCTCGCAAACCTTCATGCCCAGTTGCCCGCTACGGCATTTGTGATGAAAGGAACATTCTTTACCGTCTCCTCTGTGATCATACTTACCTCAGGAACAATGTTTGTCATGTGGCTGGGTGAGAAAATCACCGATAAAGGAATCGGTAACGGGATCTCACTGATCATCATGATTGGAATTATCGCACGATTACCCTTTGCACTGACAGCAGAATTTGGCTCCCGGCTTGAAGGTGCCGGAGGATTGGTGGCATTCCTTCTCGAAATGGTATTCCTCTTTATCATTATACTGTGTACCATCCTGTTGGTCCAGGGAACAAGGAGAATCCCGGTTCAGTATGCTAAACGAATTGTGGGGAATAAACAATACGGGGGTGTAAGACAATATATCCCCCTGAAAGTTAATGCAGCAGGCGTAATGCCAATTATTTTTGCTCAGGCAATCATGATGCTGCCGCTCGTTGTCATTGGATATGCCAGTGATAAAATGTCAGGCTTCGCTGCTGCATTTTCAAACATGTATGGGTTCTGGTATAGCCTGGTATTCGCTATTTTGATCATTCTGTTTACCTACTTCTATACCGCAATTACCATCAATCCAACGCAGATGGCAGAGGATATGAAAAAGAACGGAGGATTTATTCCGGGTGTCAAGCCGGGAAGAAAAACCGTTGAGTTTCTTGATAATATCATGTCCAGGATAACCCTTCCGGGATCGATCTTCCTGGCTATCGTTGCCATATTGCCAACTTTTGCGGTGAACATGGGAGTAACCGGTCGATTTGCACAGTTCTATGGCGGTACGTCCCTTCTTATTCTGGTGGGTGTGGTTCTTGATACCTTGCAACAAATTGAAAGCCACCTGCTAATGAGACACTATGACGGATTGATGAAATCCGGAAGGATTAAAGGAAGAGCAGGTAGTGCAGCTGCTATATAATATTTGAAATCTGGTTCTTTGATGATACTGATTAAAACAGAGGAGGAAATTGAACGATTGAGGGAAAGCAATATCCTGGTTTCCAGAACACTTGCCGAAATGGCAAAACTGATCAAACCGGGAATAACTACCCTTTTCCTCGACACGGTGGCCGAAACGTTTATCCGGGACCATTACGGTATCCCCGGATTCAAAGGGTATAACGGTTTCCCAAATACACTCTGTACATCAGTCAATGAACAGGTAGTGCATGGTATACCCTCCTCTTATCGGTTGAAAGAAGGCGATATTTTGTCCATTGATTGTGGAGTGATACTCAATGACTATTATGGCGATACAGCCTTTACTTTCCCGGTGGGTGACCTTGATGATGATGTCGCCAGACTGCTGAGATATACCAGGGAAGCACTGGAAAAAGGAGTTGAAAATGCGGTGGAAGGTAAACGGATCGGAGATATCGGATATGCAATCCAGAATCACGCTGAAAGCGGAGGATTCTCAGTGGTGAGAGAAATGGTAGGGCATGGACTGGGAAAAAAATTGCACGAACCACCCGAAGTACCCAATTATGGCAAAAGAGGCCAGGGTATAAAGTTGGTTAAAGGGTTGGTAATCTGTATCGAACCCATGATTAACCTGGGATTGCGAAACATTGTTCAGGATAACGACGGCTGGACCATAAAAACGGTGGACAGCAAACCCTCGGCTCATTTCGAATATGCCGTGGCTGTCGACAGAAATGAAGCCGATGTCCTGTCAACATTTGATTTTATTGATGATATTTTAAAAAATTAAGAAGATCTCAATATGGCAAAACAACCCTCAATTGAGCAGGATGGAACCATCATCGAAGCCTTGTCAAATGCAATGTTTCGGGTGGAACTTGAAAATGGACATGTTATTACCGCTCATATTTCCGGCAAGATGAGGATGCATTATATTAAAATCCTTCCCGGAGACAAAGTTAAAGTGGAGATGTCTCCCTATGACCTGTCCAAAGGAAGAATCACATTCAGATATAAATAACAGAATTGTTCAGATTATGAAAGTAAGAGCATCAGTCAAAAAAAGAAGTTCTGACTGTAAGATAGTTAGAAGGAAAGGACGCCTGTACGTGATAAATAAAAAAAATCCGAAGTATAAGCAGCGACAGGGATAAATTGTATAACTTTGCACTCTATTTTAAAAATGAGCTATGGCACGAATAGTAGGTGTTGATCTCCCAAAAAACAAAAGAGGCGAAATAGGACTTACCTATATCTATGGTATCGGGCAAAGTTCTGCCGCGAAAATTCTCGAGGAAGCGGGGATTGATAAAGATATTAAAGTGAAAGACTGGACCGATGAACATATCAATAAGATCCGGAAAATCCTGAATGAGAATTACAAACTGGAAGGAGAATTGCGGTCGGAAGTCCAGATGAATATTAAACGGTTAATGGATATCGGTTGTTACCGTGGAATCCGGCACAGAACCGGGATGCCCGTTCGTGGACAGGGTACCAAAAATAACGCCCGGACACGGAAAGGGAGAAGAAAAACCATTGCAAACAAAAAGAAAGCGACTAAATAGGAGTTGAATTATGGCTAAGAAGACAGGATCATCAAGAAAAAAGGTGGTGAAGGTTGAACCGACAGGTCAAGCCCATATTCATGCTTCCTTTAACAACATCATCATCTCGCTGACCAATAATTCCGGACAGGTGATCTCCTGGGCATCCGCGGGGAAAATAGGATTTAGAGGATCCAAGAAAAATACACCCTATGCAGCGCAGATGGCTGCCGAGGAGTGTACTAAAACTGCATACGACCTTGGATTAAGAAAAGTGAAAGTGTTTGTCAAAGGACCGGGGTCAGGACGGGAGTCAGCCATCAGAACCATCCATTCCAACGGAATTGAGGTGATGGAAATAGTCGATGTTACACCCCTGCCGCATAACGGTTGCAGACCCCCTAACCGGAGAAGAGTATAACACGAATAAAACGAAAGATTGAACAATAAGCAGATTATTTACCTGAGAGAAAAATAAACGGTTAAATGGCAAGATATATCGGACCAAGTACAAAAATTGCAAGAAAATTCGGAGACCCGATTTTCGGACCGGACAAATATTTTGAGCGGAAAAATTATCCTCCGGGTCACCATGGAATGAACAAACGTAGGAAAAAACTATCTGAATACGGAGTTCAGCTGAAGGAGAAACAAAAAGCAAAATATACCTATGGTGTGCTGGAAAGACAGTTCTCAAACCTCTTTAAAAAGGCATCAGGCAGTAAAGGTATTACCGGTGAAGTGTTGCTCCAATTGCTTGAGTCCCGCCTCGATAACGTTGTGTATAGGCTCGGAATTGCTCCAACACGAAATGGTGCCCGTCAGTTTGTCTCACATCGTCATATCGTGGTGAATGATAAAGTGGTTAATATACCTTCCTATACCGTAAAACCCGGAGATATTGTGGGTGTCAGAGAGAAATCAAAATCGTTGGAGATGATCACATCCTCACTGGATGCAGCTCACCATGCCGGTGTCTCCTGGCTGGAATGGGATAACGATAAAATGGCGGGTAAATTCCTTAACCTTCCGGAACGGGAAGAGATCCCGGAAAATATCAAGGAGCAATTAATAGTTGAATTATATTCTAAATAATAATTTATGGCCATCCTAGCATTTCAAAAGCCCGATAAGGTGATAATGGTTGAATCATCTGAAACAGTTGGAAAATTTGAATTCAGACCGTTAGAACCTGGCTATGGTATTACCGTTGGAAATGCCCTGAGAAGGATCTTGCTTTCCTCCCTCGAAGGATATGCAATTACTACAGTTAAGGTTGAGGGTATAGACCACGAATTTTCTACTATCAAAGGAGTGATCGAAGATGTTACCGAGATTATCCTTAACCTCAAACAGATACGGTTTAAAAAACAAATCGAAGAAGTTGAGAACGAGAAAATTAACATTACCATTAGCGGACAAACGGAATTCAAAGCAAGTGACCTCTCCAAATTCCTCAACAGCTTTGAGGTGTTGACCCCGGACCTGGTGATCTGCCGTATGGAACCCGATGTCAAACTTCAAATGGAAATCCATATATCAAAAGGAAGAGGGTATGTCCCCGCTGAAGAAAACAGACCTGACGAAGAGGAATTTGGACTTATTGCAGTTGACTCTATCTTTACACCCATCAGGAATGTAAAATATTCAATCGATAATTTCCGGGTTGAACAAAAAACCGATTACGAAAAACTGATACTTGAAATCATTACCGATGGCTCCATTCATCCCAAAGATGCCCTGAAAGAAGCAGCGAAAATCCTCATCTATCACTTCATGCTTTTCTCCGACGAGAAAATTACCCTCGATTCAGATGAGAAATTCGCCAATGAAGAGTTCGATGAAGAGGTGTTACACATGAGACAACTGCTGAAAACAAAACTGGTAGACCTTGACCTTTCAGTTCGGGCACTCAACTGCTTGAAAGCAGCTGAAGTGGAAACACTTGGAGATCTGGTGAAATTTAATAAGAATGACCTCCTGAAATTCCGTAACTTCGGAAAGAAATCACTCACCGAATTGGATGACCTGCTTGAATCGTTGAACCTTACCTTTGGAATGGATACAAGTAAATTTAAACTGGATAAAGAATAATGTTGAGAATCATTTGGTAACGGAGTTAATAAACGATGCGACATAGAAAAGGATTTAATCAGTTAAGCAGGAAAAGTGCACACCGAAAAGCCATGTTTGCCAATATGGCATCATCGCTGATATTGCATAAGAGAATAGAAACAACCACTGCAAAAGCCAAGGCGTTGCGTACATACGTTGAACCTTTGATCACGAAATCGAAAGAGGATTCAACACATTCGCGGAGGGTGGTCTTTCGTTACCTTAAGGATAAAGAAGCCGTCTCGGAATTGTTCCGTGTAGTTTCTCCGAAAATAGCCGATCGTCCGGGAGGATATACACGGATACTGAAAACCGGAAATCGCCTGGGCGATAATGCCGATATGTGTATCATTGAACTGGTGGATTTCAATGAAAATATGCTCTCTGCCGGAGAAGAGATAAAAGCCAAAGCAAAAAGAAGAAGACGCGGTAGCAAGAAAAAACCTTCGGAAACAACTGTCGAAACAGCTGCTGAAGAAATAACACCGCAACAGCCGGATGAAAAAACTGAGCCGACAGAGCCTGAAAAAGAAGAACCGGAAGAGTCAGACGAGAAATAAAAAAATAACCATAAAAACCTAATAATCATGGGACAAATTGCAGAGATTCGGGCAAGACAGATCCTCGATTCCCGGGGTAATCCAACCATAGAAGTGGACGTTATTACCGATGAAGGTTTTCTCGGAAGAGCAGCTGTCCCATCAGGAGCCTCAACCGGTGTGCATGAAGCAGTGGAACTTAGAGATGGTGATAAGGGAAGATTTTTAGGGAAAGGCGTTCTCAAAGCCGTTAATAATGTCAATACCATCCTCAATGAGGAGCTGAAAGGATTCTTCGTATCCGAACAAAGCCTTATCGATGCTGCTATGATTGAAATCGATGGAACGGATAATAAATCAAACCTGGGCGCTAACGCAACCATCGGAGTATCACTGGCTGTCGCCAGAGCAGCAGCACTCGAAAGTGGACAACCACTCTACCGGTACATCGGAGGTGTAAATGCCAATACACTGCCTATCCCGATGATGAATATCCTCAATGGCGGTTCACATGCTGATAATAAAATTGACATTCAGGAATTCATGGTCATGCCTGTTGGAGCGACCTCCTTTAGCGAAGCCCTGCGCATGGGAGTGGAGGTCTTTCATAATCTGAAATCCGTGCTTAAATCCAAAGGGCACTCGACAAATGTGGGGGACGAAGGAGGTTTTGCCCCAAATCTCGGATCCAACGAAGAGGCCATTGAAGTTGTCCTTGAAGCCATTGGAAAAGCAGGATTTAAACCCGGAGAAGATATCTGGATCGCACTCGATCCCGCAGCCTCCGAATTTTTCGACGAAAAGAAAAAAATGTACCATTTCCAATCCACCGGTCAGGACAGATCGTCAGACGAAATGGTTGAATATTGGAAGGAATGGACTTCAAAATACCCGATCATCTCTATTGAAGACGGATTGCATGAAGATGACTGGGCAGGATT
>CAYZVJ010000020.1:21479-38141 GCA_964481765.1 uncultured Rikenellaceae bacterium
AATACCCGATCATCTCTATTGAAGACGGATTGCATGAAGATGACTGGGCAGGATTTCAGGCATTGACAAAAGCAATCGGCGACCGGGTACAGATAGTTGGTGATGACCTCTTTGTGACCAATGTGAAAAGACTTAGCAGAGGCATCGAAGAGAAGGTGGCCAACTCTATCCTGATCAAAGTAAATCAGATCGGTACACTCACAGAAACTATCAATGCTGTTCAACTTGCACATACAAACTCATTTACCTCGATCATCAGTCACCGTTCAGGAGAAACAGAAGATGTCACCATTGCAGAACTGGCAGTGGCTCTGAACACGGGTCAGATCAAAACAGGATCGGCTTCCCGCTCAGACCGCATCGCAAAATATAACCAGCTGCTTCGAATCGAAGAATCGTTGGGAAGCGCTGCAAAATTTATCGGAAAGGACTTCAGGTTTCTGAAAAGATAACCGTATTCAAGAACTGGGAGGGGGTTGATCAACAACCCCCTTTTTTTTTCAGTATGTTGTTGAATATACTATTTGCTTAGGATTTTAATCCAAATCTTGCTACTTTTAGTAGCTTAAGAAATTGTCTAAAACATAAAATAGAAACAACATGTCGGAACTTAAAAAGAAACTTGCAAAGAAAATTGAAGACTGGAGGCCCAGAACGGTCAAACTGCTTAAAGAACACGGAGATGTAAAATTGGGCGATGTTACCATTTCACAGGCTATCGGCGGAATGAGAGGAGTAAAGTGCCTTGTAACGGATATCTCCTACCTGGATCCTTTCGAGGGAATCCGGTTCAGAGGATTCACCATTCCGGAGGTGCTTGAAAAACTTCCGAGACCATCCGGAGCAGAAGCTCCCTATGTGGAGGGATTCATTTACCTCCTCCTCACCGGTGATTTGCCAACCCAAAAAGAGGTCGAGGAGATTGCGGAAGAGTTTACCGAAAGAAGAAAGGTCCCTTCCTATGTATTCGATGTCATTAATGCATTACCAAAAGATTCACACCCCATGGTTATGTTTTCAACAGCGCTCCTTTCCATGCAGAAGGAATCGTTGTTTGTGAAACAGTATAAAGAGGGTATCAGTAAGATGGAATATTGGGATCCAACCTATGAAGATGCCCTGAATCTCCTGGCTAAACTTCCTGAAATAGGTGCTTATATCTATCGTAAAAAGTACAGGGATAGCATTATACCACCCGATCCGAATATTGACTGGGGTGGAAATTTTGCTCATATGATGGGAATTGATAAACCGTACGATGACCTGAGCAGATTGTATTTTATCCTGCACAGCGATCACGAAAGTGGTAATGTTAGTGCTCACACAGGACACCTTGTTGCCAGTGCATTATCCGATTCATACTATGCAGTATCTGCTATGATCAACGGATTAGCTGGCCCATTGCATGGATTGGCAAATGAGGAAGTGCTCAGATGGATTCAGGGCGTGATGGATAAAATGGGTGGTAAGGTACCCGATAAAGAGGAGATGAAACAGTTTGTTTGGAATACACTAAATTCAGGACAGGTTATTCCAGGATATGGCCACGCCGTGTTGAGAAAAACTGATCCACGCTATACCGCTCAACGCGATTTCTGCCTGAAACATCTCCCCGATGATAAGATATTCCAGTATGTAAGTACACTGTATGAAGTTGTTCCCGATATCCTGCAGGAACATGGTAAAGCAAAGAACCCATGGCCTAACGTGGATGCACAATCCGGTGTTATCCAATGGTATTATGGCGTGAGAGAGTATGATTTCTATACCGTGTTGTTCGGTATAGGCCGGTCAATTGGTGTCCTTTCAAATATTGTTTGGGATCGTGCCCTTGGGTATCCGATCGAAAGACCCAAATCCCTCACTACAGCTATGCTGGAAGATATCGCTGCAGGAAAATAAAGCGACTTGATCCTCAAGGGGCTGTATCAAAAAAGGCTTTGATACAGCCTTTTTTTTTCGCCATTTTATGTAAATTGACCGTTGTTCTCTTACTATTACCAATTGACCTCTGATGCCGGTGAAATGTAAAATATCGCTGCTGTTACTTTTCGTTTCACACCTTTTTGTGACCGGGATATGCCTTTTTGCACAGGATGTCAATCAGTTTTCAATTGATCAGGGATTGTCACAGAGTTGGGTCAGGTGTATTCACCAGGATGCGAAAGGATTTCTTTGGATTGGCACACAGGACGGACTGAACCGGTATGATGGTTATGATTTCAAGATCTTCCGGCATGAACTCTACGATACCAGCTCAATTGGCGAAAATACCATTAATTCAATCTCCGAGGATCAGGCAGGTAACTTATGGATTGGAACAGAAAATGGGTTGAGTAAATATGACCGAAAACGGGAAATTTTTGAAAATTTCTGCCATACTCAATCCAACCCAAAATCAATTAGTGCAGGTCCCGTTTATCAGACACTTGTTGATTCGACCGGTGCTGTGTGGGTGAAAACAGTGCAGTTTCTGGAGAAACTTGACCCGGCGAAAGGAGAGGTTGAGCGCTATGATATTTTTTCGGTTGATCCATTCTCCCCTCCAATTGATTATATCTTTCCAATGATTCAAGATCATATTGGGAGAATCTGGACCGGAACAAATCAAGGCCTCTACCTGTTTGATCCGGCACGGAATCAGTATCACCGGTTTTTACATGAACCGGGATCACCCGTAAGCCTTAACGGTGACTATATCTATTCCATAATGGAAGATCATAAGAACCGGTTATGGATTGGAACAACCAGTTGCATTCATAAGTTTAATCCGGAGGATAGCACGTTCCAGCGGTTTTATGTTTCAGCGGAAAATAATGAAGATGTTTTAATACAGGGCCTTTACAATGATCCAACCGGAATGTTCTGGGTAGGAACAAGTTCAGGGATATTCTTTTTCGATGAGGCAAACGGGAAATTTACCTATTTCGAAAAAATGATTAACAGAGCCCAGATCGGTGGATATTTCTCCTTTTCAACCTTTATTAAAGATCGTTCGGAGATTATCTGGGCAGGTGGAAGCCAGGGATTGTTTAAGTGCGATAAAAAAGGAAAAAAATTTAGCCTTTACCGGAACCGATCACCCAATGATCCGGACTTTAGCAGTAACGGAATTACGGCAATCTTTGAAGGACCGGGAGGGTTAATCTGGCTGGGGACATGGGGAGCAGGCCTGGTGCTGTATGACAGAAACAGGAATGATGTAATCCGCTATTTTAATGAAAACCAGAATGACAGATCCCGTATTAGTGATAATGTTATCTCTTCCATTACCCGGGATAGAGAGGGTACAATCTGGGTGGGAACCGAAAATGGGGTTAACATCTATCGGGAAGTTCAGGGTGGATTCATTCCGTTTTCAAAATATGCAAATATTCCGGGTTGTGAGGAGTTTGATCGAATGTATGTTAATCATATATACGAGGATCCAACGGGAATCCTTTGGTTTTCCACGTCAGAAGGGTGGATCTCTTACGATAAGAGCACCGGGAGTATCGTCAAATTCGTACATAGCCCCGGGAACCCTAATTCCCTGAGTAACAATTTTGTATATTTTACCTGCCAGGATAAAGATCGGATTTTCTGGATCGGTACACGACAAGGATTGAACCGGTATGATCTCGTCAACAATAGCTTCTCATCCTATCAGAATAACAACATTGGTATACCCGTTGGAATCAGTAATAACTATGTCTACTATATCCATGAGGGGACGGATGGATATTTATGGATAGGAACCGGTTCGGGATTAAACCGTTTTGATAAGCAGACTGAACAGTTTACAATATACACTGAAAAGAGCGGATTACCCAATGACTTGATCTATGCAATACTTGAAGACAATAACCAGAATCTATGGATAAGCACCAACCGTGGTCTGGTGAAATTCAATACCCGGACAGAAGAGATCTACGCGTTCGATACTTCTGATGGTATACAGAGCCTGGAATTCAATATCGGAGCCTATTATAAAAGCAACCGGGGTGAATTCTTTTTCGGAGGGATGGAGGGTTTTAACTCCTTCTATCCCGATTCCATAAAAATAAATCCCTATCCTCCTGCACTTGTCTTAACCTCTTTTCAATACCTCTCAGCGAATGGTTGGGAAGAGGTTCCCGTTGAGGGAGAGAAGGTGGTAATTAAAACCCGGGAAACCAATATGTTTGCCGTTGAATTTGCCGCTCTTGAATTCACAAATCCACAGAAAAACCAATACCAGTTTTTCCTGGAAGGACTGGAAGAGACCTGGCAACCCCAGACAACAGAGCGAAGAGCGGTCTATTCAAATCTTGATGCCGGTAACTATATTTTCAGGGTGAAAGGAACAAATGACGACCTGGTATGGAACGAAGAGGAGATCACCCTTCATATTACGATTAAAAGTGCATTCTGGAATTCAAAAGTAGCCTATGGCTTTTATCTGGCATCCATCCTTGTATTAATCTATCTGTTCATACACATCCGCACTTCCCATTTGAGAAAAGCAAACAGGATCCTGCAGGAAAAACAGAAGGCATCACTCGAAATCGAACGGCAAAAAGAAGAGTTGTCCATTAAAAATAAAGACATAACCGATAGCATCAATTATGCAAAGAAAATTCAGGAAGCCATGTTACCCCCCCATTCCTATTTCAGTAAACTGCTCCCTGAATCATTTGTATTCTATCGCCCGAAAGATATTGTGAGTGGAGATTTCTACTGGATAAACGAAAAACAGGACAAAGTGTTTGTTACAGCTGTGGATTGCACAGGACATGGTGTGCCCGGAGCGTTTATGTCATTAATCGGTTTCGAAATTCTCGATAAGATCATCAATGATCAGGGAATAGAACAACCGGCAGAGATCCTTACAATTCTCAGTAAAGCGATCGAAGTGACCTTCAGCCAAGAGGAGGAGGATATCACATTACGCGATGGGATGGATATCGCTTTTTGTGTGATCGACAGGAAGGAAGGAATGTTACAATTCGCCGGCGCTTTTAGTCCCCTCTATTTGCTCAGGGATAATACACTGACCGAAATCCGGGGTGACCGAATATCGGTTGGTATATCGGAAGGACTTCAACTCTCTTCCTTCACCAATCATGTGATTCCCCTGGAGAAAGATGATGTGATCTATATATTCTCGGATGGATATGCTGACCAGTTTGGCGGCCCCCAGGGTAAAAAATTTATGTACCGGAGATTCAGGCACATGCTGCTTACCATCCACCCGTTAAAGATGAAAGATCAAAAAGCATTCCTGGAAGAAAGCATTGAGGGATGGATGGGAAATCTTGACCAGGTGGATGATATACTGATCATCGGAATAAAGCCGCTGGGTAAATCCAGATCAGGTAAGTAAAATCTTGATTTTCTGAACCAGCTCTTCGATCTGGAACGGCTTACTGATGTAATCATCCATGCCAGTTGACAGACAGGTCTCTCTGTCACCAAGCATGGCATTGGCAGTGATAGCAATGATGGGTGTGTGTGAGTTGGTGCTTGCCTCAATCTCCCTGATCTTCTTTGTCGTAACGATCCCATCCATCACCGGCATCTGGATATCCATCAGGATCACATCATATTTTGACGTACCAAATTTTTCCAGAGCTTCTTTCCCATCCCTGGCAAGGTCAATATTACGGACCAGTTCTTTCATACTCAATACAACAATTTTCTGATTGATCAGATTGTCCTCTACCAATAGTATATTGGACTGCTTAAGTTCAACTTTTGGCGGTTTCTTAAACTTATCGATTGAAACAACCTTCTCCTTGGTTACCGGAATAGTCTCATCCCTGGGGGGCTTGTCAAAAGGAATGGTGAATGAGAACCGTGAAAATTCCTCATTGCAGTCATAAACCAGCGCTCCCCCCTTCTCTACAATTAACTTCCGTGTCATGGAGATGTCAAATTTATAGGCAGTTTCATGGTATGCGCCTTCAATACCTGCCTGTGATCCCGCTTCTTCTTCCGGAATCTGAATCAAGAGTTTGGGAGTAACCGATATGTCAAACTTCAGTTCAACCGACGTATCACCCTCCCTCTCATGGTTGATCTTCATATCCACTGTCAATGCACCACCGGGATGACACTTGATGATTGTGTCAAAGACATACAGGAGGATTTGTTTCAGAATGATGGGGTCCCCCATAAGATAGGGAACGACATATTCAAAGGATGGTAGTTGCAAAACAAAGCCCGGCGGAGCCTTTCTGGAAATTAAATCGGTGATGCTGGTTAGAGTGGATGGCAAATCAAATTTGATATGCTCTTTTTTCTGATAAGTGATCTCAATGCCTGAATCTTCTGTGATGCTGTTCACCACATTGACAAGGTTGTTGGTGGAGGCAATGATCGTTTCAACCAGATCCTTCTGATTTTTATTCAACCGATCGGTATTGAGGAGTTCACCCAGCACAACAATATCGTTGAGAGGAGTGCGGATCTGATGAGATAACTTTGAAATAAACTCCTCCCTTGTCCTGTTTGCATTCGCCGATATTTCCCTCGATTTGTTCAGTTTCTCGATGATCGAGCTCTGAACACTTTCGTAACCGTATAGAATGACCAGAAGAAGAAGAAACACAACGGTGAAATGAATCTTGAAGGGTAAGGTATAATGAACCGTGTTCAAAGGATGTTCCGGGGTCCATAAAAGAATCGATGCCACAAATAGAATAATTATCGAGAATATTGATCCGGGCCTCTTCCCAAGCAGGAAAAATGCAATCGGGGGGATGGAATAGAGCCAAATCAACCCACTTTCAGCCCCCAGATCATATAGCACAATAGTAGTAACAAATAAAATCGAAACAAGAGTGACAAAGGCATAGGCATACCCATTGTAATTCTTTGAACGGATAAAATAGATAAAATTCAGGGTAAAGAAAATGGATGACAGAGCCTGGATGCATCCGATGAGAAATATTGAATTAAGCAAGAAAAAAAATGCAAAACAGAGCGTTGTAATAACTAACAAAACACTCATGAAATTAATCAGCAGTATCCTGGACTCTATCCGTTTCTCTTGCGTATCTTGAAATCCGAACAAGAACCAGCTGGAGATTCTTTCCCATTTTCCCATATCCTGAGCCTGAATCCGTATGAAATGAAGATCCAATTATTCATTCTAAAAGTAAGAAAAAAAAATCAATCTTATCTGTTTTCGTTACAAAGTGAGGATTTGTTTCCGGGATTGAGGATAAAATTTTAATTTTGTTTTGGTGTGAAGAATGAAATCAATTATGAGAGAAGTGATGAATGCAGTTGTTCTCCGGAAAATTATAACCGTCGGAATCTTTTTGCTGATCTGTTCATGGTCATTTGGGCAAAGGGACTCAACGAGGATAGTCAAATATACCCATGACTTCCGGTTTAATGAGGGGCTATTTCTCAATTTTGATCAGGTGAAAAACAACGATCCTATTCACAAAGCCAGATTGCTAACTCCGGTCCAATTGAGTGATAAAGAATTCTTTCGAAAAGTCCTGATGAAAGATATGATCTATTATTATGATGATTTCGGGAGCCGGCAGGAAGTGAAGACGGATAACATCTGGGGGTATTCCAGAAATGGTATCCTCTATATCCAGGTCAGTGGCGATTTCCACCGAATAGCAATATTTGGAGGAATTTGCCATTTTGTGGCGAATATCACCACTTATGAAACCAGGTATTATGACCCCTACTATTACCGGTACAGTTATTATAATTACTATTACCCATCCTATCCAAATACCTATTCCAAAACGGAAATGCGTCAGTTTATCCTCGAATTCGATTCAGGAAAAGTTATGGAATATACGGTAAATAGCGTAGAGATGTCGCTGATGAGAGATCCGGAATTACACGACGAATACATGGCGTTGAGTCACCGGAAGAAAAAACAGCGAAAATTCATTTATATTCGGCAATTCAATGAACGCAACCCGATATATCTTCCGGTTGAATAATCACATAGGTAAATCTATAGCTACAACATCATGAAAAAAATGTCCCTTTTATTATCATTCTGCCTGTTAACCCTGGTAGCCTTCTCCCAGGCTCCCTTCCCAACTGAACGGGATATTAACCTGTTTAAGAAATCGAAAACCCTGGTTGTGCTGGAACCGGATATATTTTCCGACTTCAATATTTATATCAAAGAAGCCGTTAAACAGCACTGGAAAATCACTCCCTACGAATTTATCGAATTCAAGGAATTTGAAGAGAATAGGGCTGACTCATCTTACTCCTTTCTGGTTCTGA
The DNA here is from genome assembly GCA_964481765.1 of uncultured Rikenellaceae bacterium. Taxonomy (GTDB): domain Bacteria; phylum Bacteroidota; class Bacteroidia; order Bacteroidales; family VadinHA17. The sequence continues at coordinate 29,712 of CAYZVJ010000020.1, forward strand.
CACAAACCAGCTTCGAACGCGATAAATCGAATGTTTATTACAACTTCCTGAACCTGCTCCTTGGAGCTGATGTAAAATATATTGGTGAAATGCCGGAGTTTTGCTCCATCCCATTATCCTATTCGAAAGTTGAAGAGCCAAGATACCCTGCCAAGCTGGGTATAATGCTTGCCTTCATGCAGGACCATGTAAACCGGATTGCCGGGAATATCAAAGCAGTGGGACTGAAAAATCTCAGTTATTACAACAGGAATACAAACCAGGTGAAGGATAAAATTCTTCTGGTCACATCCGCCGATCTGGCAGGTGAAGTCAATACCCTGAAAAAAATCCAGGCAACCTACCCACATGATGTCAGGCTTGTATCGGAGGAAGAGGTGGTGGAGGCCATTAAAAACAAAGCTCCGAATACCATTATTGTCCACAAGGTGGGCCCTGAAAATACAAACAAAAGCGGATGGTGTTATAAAGCGTTATTTGGGACCGAAGACTCAAAACTCTATTTTTTCGACCACCATACCGTTTCGGAGAAACGACCGGACGGATTACTTGAACAGGATTTCAGAAGACTCCGGTAAATTCCCTTGCCAATGAATACCAATGATTGCAACCCCAATAATAAAAGAGGATTATGGTAGAAATTAGACAATTGAGTAATGATGAACGTACTTTTGGTATGCTCTGTCACCTGTCAGCACTCGCCGGATTTATTTTTCCGCTGGGAAATATCATCGGGCCACTGATAATCTGGTCGCTGAAAAAGCAAGAATATCCATGGGTTGATAAGCATGGTAAGGAAGCATTGAATTTCCAGATATCCATGACAATCTATCTGTTTGTCTCGGCACTCATGATCTTCATCCTTATCGGAATATTTTTTCTCGTTGCCCTCGGCATAATCAACATCATATTTATCATTCTTGGCAGCATAAAGGCAAATAACGGAGAAGAGTTTTCCTATCCCCTGTCGATCCATTTTATAAATTAGGACAAGATGTTGTTACACATTTTATCCTCAGTATCATTGGATTTTATCCCGATTTCTTAAATTTACCACGCATTCGTTTGTCACTACCCATATGACTGAAAAACCTTCCATACCAAAAGGAACCAGAGATTTTACACCGGTTGAAGTGGTGAGAAGAGATTTCATCCTGGATACCATACGGAAGGTTTTTACCCGGTACGGCTACCTCCCCATTGAAACTCCGGCAATGGAGAACCTGTCAACACTGCTCGGTAAATATGGAGAGGAGGGAGACCGGCTGATTTTTAAGATACTCAATTCAGGAGAGTTCCTTTCGGGAATCTCACGGGATGAACTGACCCATGACAGTGCAGCAAAACTATCTTCCAGGATGTGCGAGAAAGGATTACGGTACGATCTGACCGTTCCGTTTGCCCGTTTCGTGGTTCAACACCGCAATGAACTTGTCTTCCCGTTTAAACGGTACCAGATCCAACCGGTGTGGAGAGCCGATCGTCCTCAGAAAGGCCGGTACAGGGAATTTTACCAGTGTGATGTGGATGTGATTGGGAGTGACTCGCTGCTGAATGAGATTGAGCTGATTCAAATTACTGATGAAATCTTCCGGGATCTTGCCATTGAAATTGTAATGAAAATTAATAACCGGAAAATATTGAACGGTATAGCTGAAACCATCGGAGAGAGCCAGCGGATGATAGAAATTACCATGGCGATCGATAAAATGGATAAGATCGGTCCGGATCAGGTAAACCGGGAGCTGGCAGGCAAAGGTGTATCGAAATCAGCCATAGATAAACTTCAACCCATCCTGTTTCTGGAAGGCGATACTGAACACAAAATAAATGAATTACAGGAAATCCTTTTACAATCAAAAATTGGCAGGAAAGGAGTGGAAGAAATTTATGGGATATTCAATTACCTCAGTACCCTCTCAACCCATTCCTCCGTTGAGCTTGATCTGACCCTGGCCCGGGGACTGGATTATTATACCGGTGCAATTATTGAAGTACTCTCTGCGCAGGTTGAGATGGGGAGTCTGGCGGGTGGAGGAAGATACGACGACCTTACCGGGATATTTGGCCTTCCCGGAGTGTCGGGTGTTGGTATTTCGTTTGGCGCCGACAGGATTTACGATGTTTTATCCCAAATCGATGGATTCCCCGATGACTCAGAATCATCCATGACCCTGATGTTCGCCAATTTTGGAGAAAAGGAGGAGAAACATTGCCTGACACTGCTGGAAAAGATCAGAAATAAAGGCATCCGTGCGGAACTGTTTCCCGATCCGGTAAAGCTGAAAAAACAACTGGCTTATGCAAATGCAAGGAATATCCGCTATGTTGCATTAGTGGGAGAATCCGAGATCACCGGGAACTATATTACACTGAAAGATATGGTGTCGGGAGAACAGTGGCAGGTTAAATTGGATGAATTGAGCCGGAAGATCACCGAAACATGAGTTTACAATTTATTTTGCTAATTTTACGTCAGAAACCCATTCCTGACTCATGAATAACTGGAATCTGGAGTTTAAGATCAAGATTAACCGTAAGGCACTTTGCCTTCTGCTCTTGAGATCGTGAATCTTTTTGATTCACATTTTCTGCTTATCCTTTCGCAATATTGATATACCTATCATTACCATAATCCTTCACCATTAGATATTGTGATCGGATAATCGAAGTTTATACTTTACATTGTTGAACTAAACCTATCATAGAATGAAATTAGAAATAACCGGTTCAGGCCTGACCATTGAGGATCTGGTTGATGTAGCCCGCAACAACCGACCTGTTGAGCTGCATCCGGATGCAATCAAACGCATCAGGAAATGCAGGGCAATGCTCGAAAAAAAGATCGAAGCGCATGAGATTATGTATGGTGTAAATACTGGAATTGGGGAGTTTTCCGAAGTGGTACTCTCCGACGACCAGTTGATGGATTTTCAGAAATACCTGGTCTATAACCATGCAGCAGGTATCGGCGATCCGGCGCCGATAGAATATGTGCGGGGCGCCATGCTTGGACGGATAAACGTTCATGCACATGGTAATTCCGGCTGTCGCCTGGAGATTACCGAAACCCTGGTGGAGATGTTGAATAAGGGAGTGACACCTTTCGTATGCCAGAAAGGATCCGTCGGTGCGTCGGGAGATCTTGCCCCGATGGCTCAAATTGCCCTGCTCTTGATGGGTGAAGGAAAAGCGTATGTTAACGGGGAACTTCTTGATGGCAAAGAGGCAATGGACAGGGCAGGAATTCCAATCCCAGGGCTCAGAGCAAGAGATGGCTTAGCCACCATTAACGGCTCTAACCTCCTGACCGCAATGAGCGCAATCTTCCTTTACGATGCAAACAGATGGATAAAACAGGCTGAAATAGCAGCTGCCATGTCGCTGGAAGCCCTGATGGCTAACATGAAACCCTATACCCCGAAACTGCACGAAGCGAGAGGTTTCCCGGGTGCTGTGAAAAGTGCAAAATCCATTCAGAAGATCATTCAGGGAGGTGACCTCATTGAAGGTAAAATAAAATGCAAGGTTCAGGATGCTTACTCCATGCGTTCAACACCACAGGTTGTTGGAACAGCCAGAGATGCCCTCCGGTTTGCGCTGACACAGGTTGAGATCGAACTGAATGGAGTGGGAGATAATCCCGTTTTCTTTCCGGATGATAACCTTCAGCTGTCCGGAGCTAATTTCCAGGGGACACCGGTTTCTCTGCCCTTGGATATGGCTGGCGCGGCAATTACCATGGTTTGTGTTATGTCAGAAAGAAGAATGAACCGGCTTAATAATCCTGCATTGAGCGTCGGATTGCCTGCATTCCTGACCAAAGGAGCAGGAATGTTCTCCGGCCTTATGTTGAGTCAGTATACGGCGGATATGCAGATTGTCGAACAACGGATCCTCTCCACCCCGGCATCTGTCCATTCCATCCCTGCAGCCGCTGATCAGGAGGATTTCGTCTCTATGGGCATGAATACAGCAATCAAAAATGCCCAGATACTGGACAATGCATACGGAATATTAGGCATTGAGTTGATGGCAGCTGCACAGGCTCTCGATTTCCGTGATTATACTTTTGGTAAAGGAGTGACCCGGGCAAAAAATGTGATTCGCCGGTATGTCGATTTTCTCGATGTCGATCGCCCGCTATACACCGACCATACCCGAATGAAAGAATTGGTCAAATCATGCGAAATCCTGGATGAGGTTGAAAAAGAAATCGGAAAACTTGAGGATTGAGTGAAGCGATCGCACTACATGCTTTCGATACAGCTTCCCTGTCCGGTATCAAGCTACTGGATCCCATTATAATATTTTCACATAGGTTGATTTCCCGGATTCAATTGTAAAGCTACTCTCGATGGTGAAATGGGACCGTTTTGCACTACCGGATCGGTAAACAGTACGGTAATTGCCGGGAAGCAGCACAACGGGTACAGCCCGGTTTGCTGTGTTAACATTGGTGATCCAGGTAAGCCCGTTTTCATCTTCTAAAAACAGGCCACAATACCCTTCGTTCGCGATTTGCAGCGTGACTACTCCGGGCCTGGGTATTTTGATGGTGGTCGTATGGCTCTGTAGAATCTCAATATCTTTGAACGTAAGCCTTGGTAGGGTTGGGATCTCAATGTCATAGCTTCCGGTGAGGTATTTTTCACTCGTATTCATCGGTTGCATGTTGAGTGTTTCTGTTGTTCCTGGCCGGCGTACAAAAAATGGCAACTCCTGATATTGTGTCCCCCCGGATGTTTCAACCCTGAGAAAGCCCTGGGGTGCATCCACTGCAATGATGTTGTGCTGGCCCTGAATGAGCTCAACAGGATCCAATAAAATAGGAGGGATAGTATGAACAACCAACCTGTAATTGATCAGCGGATCAAGCAACAGGGTATCCGGATTTCCCCGGTGATTCAACGTATGAATGATATTGTGCCTTATCCGGCCGTTTTCCCTGTCGTAAAATGTCATGTTAACATCTGTTTCTGTGGGATTACCTGCTTCATCAAGAAGGTTCACCTGGGCAGTTGTTGCATTTAGTACCTGCGATATGACTATTTCCAGTACATCCTGAAACTTCTTTTCATCGGTGGCGTTGTAATATTGTCCGACACATTCAAATGTATTTTTGAATCGGGGATCAAGCCCAATACCAATAACAAAAGGCTTCAGAGCTATACCCTTTTTTTGCAGCTCTCTCGATACGGCACATGGATCTCCATCGCAAGCTTCTATTCCATCGGTGATTAAAATGATTACATTCCTGCAGGTTGCGCAGGGCGGAAAATCTCCTACAGAATAGCGGAGAGAATTGGCAATGGGTGTTGTACCCTTTGGATTAAGATTCCTTAATTTGTGCTTGATCATTTCCCCATTGTTCGGAGCAAATGGAATCTCTAATCTCGTATCTTCACAGTCCTGGGGTGGCACATAACTCTGGTGTCCGTATACCCTGAGGGCCATCTCAACATTATCAACCTGCTCAAGACTGTCAATCGTTTTATTCAGAAAATTTCGGGCGATATTGATCTTCTGATCACTCTCCCATATGCCGGACATGCTTTGTGAACAGTCGAAAACGAATAATATCCGGGTTAGGGCCTTTTTGGGGCCCGGTTGCTGAGAATGGACTGAGCCAACGGAAAAAAGAAAAAGTATACTTGTGAATAACCAGATGATTTTTTTCAAAATAACAGGTTTTAATGGATTCAGAGTTAAAGGTAAGAAAAATTAAATGTAATTTTACCGAACGTTTTTTTATCAAAACGTAAAAAATGGCACTTCAGTGTGGAATAATAGGAATTGCCAATGTGGGCAAAACAACGTTGTTTAATTGCTTCTCAAATACCCGGGGCGAAACGACCAGCTATGCATTTACCAGCAACAAGTCGAATATTGGTAGAATTTCCGTTCCCGATAACCGGTTGACTGAATTGGAAAAACGTTGTCCAACCGGTAAGGTTGTCCCCGTTACCTTCGAAATTGTCGATATCCCGGGATTGACCAAAGGGGCAAGCCTGGGCGAAGGCGTTGGAAATAAGTTTCTTAGTGATATACGAAATACCGATGCATTAATCCATGTCCTTCGGTGTTTTGATGATGATAATCTCCCCCACATCGATGGTACGGTTGATCCGGTCAGGGACAAAGAAACCGTTGAACTGGAACTGCAAATTAAGGACCTCGAATCAGTGGAAAAAAAAATTCAGAGACTCGAAAAAGTGGCAAAAGCAGGAGATAAAGAAGCAAAGAAAGAAGTCGAACTGTTGAACCTTTATAAAAATCACCTCGAAGATTGCAATTCGGCAAGGACAATACCCCTGGATGATACCGGGAAGAAAATAGTGGATGACCTGTTCCTGTTAACAGCCAAACCCGTTCTCTTTGTCTGTAATGTGGATGATGCTTCAGCCGTGTCAGGGAATCAATATGTGAAAAAAGTCCGTGAAGCCATTGCAGGGGAAGAGGCAGAAATACTGGTGATTGCCGGAAGTCTCGAAGCCGATATAGCCGAATTCGATGATGCGGATGACCGTCAGGAATTCCTGGAAGATGTCGGATTGCATGAACCGGGAGTGAACAAATTGATACGATCAGCGTATAAATTACTTGACCTGCAGACTTTTTTTACAATAGGCCCCAAAGAGATCCACGCCTGGACATTGAAACGGGGAATGAAAGCACCTCAGGCAGCAGGCACGATACATAGCGATATGGAACGCGGATTTATCCGCGCTGAAGTGATGAAGTATACGGATTTCATAACCTATGGTACAGAACATAAATGCAGGGAAGCTGGAAAACTTTCCGTGGAAGGAAAACAGTATGAAGTGCAGGATGGCGATATCCTTTATATACGATTCAATGTGTGAAGCATGAAGAGATCATTCCGGATTATTGCGATATTTGTTATACTGGTTTTTCATACTTTCCAGTTGATGAGCCAGGATTTTAGAAATGAAGAAATAAGAATTGCCCTTAAGGAACTTGAAAGGTATGGAGAGGTTGCTTTTATTATTAAACGGGAAGATATTCATTCTTTGAATCAACTGACGTCTCATATATCTATTGCAAACCTGACTGAAAATGAGCTGACAGGATATGCCAATTCAAAACAATTTTCAACATTTTTAAGAACAAGAATCCCGTTTAAAGTTGTTCCACATACACCTGTTAAACGTATTCCCGACGATCAGAGGAAAGATGTGGCAGAGTGGACAACCTACCCGTCCCGTTCTGAGTATGATTCAATCATGAAAAAATTTGAATCGGATTATCCTGATATATGTTTTCTGGATACAATTGGACATAGTGTGGATGGGAAACCGATCCTTATTCTTAAAATTTCTGATAATGTCTTCATGGATGAATTAGAACCGAATTTTCTCTATACATCTACAATGCACGGCGATGAAACCGGTGGATTTATCCTGATGCTCAGGTTAGCTGATTTTTTGTTGAGTAATTACAGCCTCGATCAAAGAATTAACAAATTGGTTGATAACCTCCAGATCTGGATCAATCCTCTTGCAAATCCGGATGGATTCTACAGATCATATGACTCACTCTATATTCCGATAAGGGTAAATTCAAATGGAGTGGATCTGAACCGCAATTTCCCGGACCCGGCAGATGGACCACATCCCGATGGCAACAATTATCAACCGGAAACAGTGGCCATGATGGAATTTATGCAAAAGTTTCCACCGGTAATGTCGGCAAATTTCCATGGAGGAGCAGAGGTGGTAAATTATCCATGGGATACATGGCAAACCTATGACCCCGATGAGACCGGTTATCACTCTCCACATCCCGATGACAGCTGGTTTCAATTGGTGTCCGGGGAGTATGCCGATTCGGCCCATTTCTATAGCCCGGCCGGTTACCTTACGAACCCTTATTCCAGTGGATATACCCTTGGAGGGAATTGGTATATGATCTCGGGCGGCAGACAGGATTACGTTACCTATTTTCTACATGGTCGTGAAGTAACCATTGAACTGGACAATACAAAGATCACACCTGAAGCCGACCTTGAAAACCTCTGGAACTATAACTTCAGATCCCTGTTGCACTATATGGAACAATGTCTCTTCGGAATCTCGGGAGAGGTAACCGATTCCGTTACCGGTGACCCCCTCCGGGCAAAGATCGAGATTATTGGACATGACTGTGATAGTTCTCATGTTTACTCCGATTCGCTGCATGGCGATTATTACCGGCTTATTGAGGAAGGAACCTGGCAGGTGAAATTCACAGCCCCGGGGTATTACGATAAAACCATCGATGGTGTACCTGTTCAGAATTACCAAAAAACCCAATTGGATGTGCAGATGGTTCCTCTGAAGAGTGCAAGGATACAATTGTCCTCTCCAGGGTTAAAGATGAGTTGCTTTCCAAATCCTTTCCGGAATACCCTGACAGTCTCTTTTGAAT
>CAYZVJ010000021.1:0-2111 GCA_964481765.1 uncultured Rikenellaceae bacterium
AGGGTTGCAGCCGTATATGCGTTGATCCTTACCTTCACAAGATCTCCAATGTTATTGTTTCCTCTGGGGAACACAACCACCTTGTTTTGAGATGTTCTGCCAAATAGATCCTGGTCCGACCGTTTGGATTTTCCCTCAACCAGCACCTCAACAATCCGGTTGAGATCCTTGCTCTTACTCTCGACCGACAGACTGTTCTGGAGTGTAATGATATCATTCAGCCTGCTGGCTTTTACAGCTTCAGGAATATCATCCTCAAGATCCGAGGCAGCTATTGTTCCGGGACGTTCCGAGTATTTGAACATGTAGGCAAAATCGAAGCCTGTCCACTGCATAAGCGATAAGGTATCCTGGTGGTCTTCTTCCGTTTCGGTACAGAAACCGGTGATGATATCGGTTGTAACCGAACATTCGGGAAGAATAGTACGTATTGCAGAAATCCGGTCCATATACCATTCACGGCTATATCCACGGTTCATCAATTTGAGGATGCGTGTACTTCCTGATTGTACCGGCAGGTGGATATGTTTGCAGATGTTCGGATAGGATGCCATGGTGTGTAATACAGCATCAGACATATCTTTCGGATGTGATGTTGAAAACCGGATCCTCAGGGTCGGAACCGATGCAGCAACAGCATCGAGCAACCGGGCAAAATCCATGCGGCTTTTTGCTCCTCTGGCGTGCCACCTGAAGGAGTCTACATTCTGGCCAATCAGCGTTACTTCTTTGAACCCAAGGAGTGATAAACGCTGGACATCAGCCAGGATCGTTTCCGGATCTTTACTACGTTCAATACCCCGTGTGAAAGGAACGACACAGTAGGAGCACCGGTTATTACACCCCCTCATGATGGTGACAAATGCAGAAACGGTATTGGTGTTCTGATAAACAGGCGGAATATCGCCATACATCTCTTCGCGGGAAAGCACTACATTCACTGCTTTCTGTCCGGTTAACGCCGTGGAGATCAGATTGGGAAGATCCCGGTATGCATCGGGGCCAATGACCAGATCAACACCCGTTTCATCCTCCAACAATTTCTCCTTAAGCCGTTCAGCCATGCAACCAATGATTCCAACCAGCAGGTCAGACTTCGTCTCTTTTGTTTTTTTCAGGGCAGCCAATCTCCGCCATATACGTTGTTCAGCATTTTCCCTGACAGAACATGTATTGATCAAAATAATATCTGCCTGCCCGATCTGGCTGGTTACCGCATAACCATTCTCCTGCATGATGGAGACCACAATCTCGCTGTCGGCAACATTCATCTGACAACCGTATGTCTCCAGGTATAGTTGAGGAAGATGTGGATTATTGCATGGTTGTGCAAACGGACCTTTCAATATGTCTGCCATTATATCCTGATTTATTGAACTGAACCCGGCTGACAAATGTACATCCAAAATAAGGATTCCCAAAAACATGCAGAACAGTTCATTGTAATCTTTTATTCAGGAAGGTGAAAAGTTTTAAAAATTGAATCCAATTTATAATTTTGCCCTTTGAATAAAAACCGTTCATAGTATGTCAGGACATAGTAAGTGGTCGACCATAAAACGGAAAAAAGGAGCTGCCGATACGAAAAGATCCAAACTCTTTTCGCGGATTGGGAAAGAGATCCAGGTATCCGTCAGGGAAGGTGGTCCGGATGTTGATGCCAATCCCAGGCTGCGTCTGGCAATCCAGAATGCCAAAGGGGTAAACATGCCAAAAGACAACATCCAGAGAGCGATTAATAAAGCCGGTAGCGACGGTGCTGGTATAGAGCCGGTTACATTTGAAGGATATGGCCCCGGAGGCGTTGCCATTTATATCGAATGCCTTACCGATAACCATAAACGAACCGTGGGAAGTATCCGGTCTATCTTTAATAAGAAAGGTGGCAATCTGGGGACGAATGGATCCCTGAGTTTCCTGTTTGACCGGAAAGGTGTTTTTACCCTGCCCAAAGGAGATCTTGACCCCGAGGAGTTTCAACTGGAAATCATCGATGCCGGAGTTGAAGAATTTGAAGTCGAAGAGGACGTTTTCGTGATTACAACACCACTCGAAGATTTCGGTAGTGTCCAGAAAAAACTGGATGAAATGGGAATAGAACCGGAGAATGC
>CAYZVJ010000021.1:2211-3557 GCA_964481765.1 uncultured Rikenellaceae bacterium
CATTTGTTAACCTCCTGCCTGATGTGGAAAAATATTCTTATATTTGATACTATCCCAATTCTTCTATAAAACATATTGTGATGAAAAATATTCTTGTTCCCGTTGATTTTTCAAAAGATGCTATGAATGCGTTTATGCATGCCATTCTGTTTGCAAACAAACTGAAAGCAAACCTGCGTATGATCCATGTCAGGAAAAACAAAGATTATGACAGACCTTTTGTCCTTGATGGAACGGACTCGGGATATAGAAAGACCGTTGAGGAATTTGGCCAGGATATTGTATCCAGGCACCGTCAAATATACAACGCCGGTGGAAAACTTGATTTTATAATTGAACAGGGAAAGATCTATAAAGCCATTGTTGATCATGCAAAAAAAGATAAAACCGATATCATCATTATGGGGACACACGGGATCTCCGGCTTTGAAGAATTCTGGCTGGGAAGTAATGCTTACCGTGTGGTTTCAAAAGCGCCCTGCCCGGTATTGACCATCCGTAATGGATTTAAAAAGAAAACCATTAAAAAGATCGTTTTGCCAATTGATGCCCACCGTGAAACAAGGCAGAAAATTCCCATTACGGTGGAACTGGCAAAAGAGTTCGATGCAGAGGTTCATGTAGTGGATGTAAGGTCAACCAACCGGAAGGATATTAAGAAAAGACTGAATAATTATGCAGACCAGGCTATGCGCTATGTGGAAGAGCATGGTGTGAAAGGAGTAAGAAGTTCGAAATACGGATCCAATATAGCAGATATCACCATTACCTATGCGGTTCATTTGAATGCCGAAATAATAGCCATTGTCAGCAACCAGAGAGGAACACCTACCAGTATGCATTTGAGTACCACAGCCCAGCAAATGGTAAACCATTCTCCAATACCGATTCTAAGTATTTATCCGGATTTTTGATGTTGACAACAATCAAGTATCAGCTTCTGTTGGGATTATTCTTCATTCCCGTTATAAATTTATGGGGGCAGGAGTGGCCTGACAGGACGGTTTATATGGATTCACACCAGTTTCAGGAAGCCCAATTGCAAATATTCCAGGACCCGAGGCTTGAAACCCTTCTCCAACGGCACATTGACTTTAACCGGAAGAAGGCAGGTATGAATGGATACCGTATCCAGATATTTTTTGGATCAGGCAGAACCGCACGAACTGATGCCAATGAAACCAAAGCAAAATTCTTATCCCAATTCCCCGATACCAAGGCTCATATACTCTATCAAAGCCCTTTTTATAAAGTCAGGGTGGGAGATTTCAGGACCAAAAATGAAGCCCTTAAATTCTATCGAAGGATCCAGCGCATATTTCCAAACGCATACATCATCCCCGATA
>CAYZVJ010000021.1:3657-38021 GCA_964481765.1 uncultured Rikenellaceae bacterium
AAATTCTATCGAAGGATCCAGCGCATATTTCCAAACGCATACATCATCCCCGATATCATTGAGTTCCCCGAGTTGGATTAAAACCTAATTGCCTATCAATTAATCCTTTCCAAATCCTGTTAATAAGTTCTTAATATTAACTCAATCCTTCAATTGGTAACGGATTGAATTAATGGATAAATTAACCTTCTCAATCACCTAATATACTTCCTGATGGGTGGATTTTTTGGCACAATTTCAAAAAAATCGTGCATTAATGAATTGTTTTATGGCACCGATTATCATTCACATCTTGGTACCCGCAGAGGTGGAATAGCGGCTTTCGGTAAAGAGGGATTTACCCGAAGGATTCATAACATAGAAAACTCCTATTTCAGGACCAAGTTTGAAAATGATCTCGCTGATTTTAAAGGAGAAAGTGGAATTGGTGTAATCAGTGATACCGAATCCCAACCCGTTCTGATCAATTCTCATCTTGGTAAGTTTGCCATTGTTACGGTTGGGAAGGTGGTTAATCTGGATGACCTGGAGAAGATGGCATTGAAAAAAAAATGGCATTTTTCAGAGACGGGGTTTAATGGGCCGAATCCATCCGAAATGGCCGCCATGCTGATCAATGAAGGGAGTACCATTGAAGAGGGAATAAAGATCGTACTGGAAAAAATTCGGGGTTCCCTTTCTCTATTGATACTCAGTGAAGATGGGATCTTTGCAGCCCGTGATAAATTGGGAAGAACCCCGATAGTCATCGGTAAAAACAGCGCCTCCTATGCCGTTGCATCTGAGTCAAGTTGCTTTCCTACACTTGACTATCGGGTTGAGAAATACCTTGGACCGGGAGAGATCCTGTTTTTAACCGCTGAAGGATATGAACAACTGGTGCCACCACGGGAGAAAATGCAGGTATGTGCTTTCTTATGGGTCTACTACGGATACCCTGCTTCCAGTTATGAGGGAATAAATGTAGAACAGACACGATACAATTGCGGTGCAGCTCTGGCAGCAAATGATGATGTTGTGGCAGATTATGTATCAGGAATTCCCGATTCAGGAATAGGTCATGCCATCGGGTATGCTAAAGAAAAAGGAATACCCTATATGCGGCCATATGTAAAATATACTCCTACCTGGCCCCGAAGTTTTATGCCAAGCAACCAGTCAGACAGGGACCTGGTCGCTAAAATGAAACTGATACCAGTTCAACCCTTGATTAAAGATAAACGAGTTGTCTTTTGTGATGATTCCATCGTACGTGGAACTCAACTGAAAGATAATGCTCAGATATTTTATGATTACGGAGTGAAGGAAATCCACATGAGAATTGCCTGTCCCCCGCTCTGTTATGCCTGTGAATTCCTCAATTTTTCTGCATCACGGTCCACGTTGGAATTGGCTGCCAGAAAAGCTATCCATCAGTTGGAGGGCAAAGATGATAAATACCTTGACGAATATGCCACCTCAGGAACAGAGAAAAACAAGGAGATGGTGGAATGCATCCGGACACGATTACGACTTACCAGCTTAAAATATCAGCACCTTGATGATCTGATTGAGGCAATCGGTTTACCCAAAGAGAAAATTTGTACCCATTGCTATGATGGGTCCGGTTATTTTTAAAAATTCTCTTTTTTATTGATTACTTTTGTCTTCTTGTTGATTTTTATCAATCCGTCCCATGAGTGAAATGATCAAACATGAGTGTGGCATTGGATTACTCCGGTTACGCAAACCACTGGAATACTATCAAGAGAAATATGGTACATGGATGTATGGTTTGCAGAAGCTCTACCTGTTAATGGAAAAGCAACATAACAGGGGGCAGGATGGAGCAGGAGTTGCCAACCTGAAACTGAACCTCACATCGGGACATAAGTACCTTTTTAAGCAGCGTTCGAACAGCCCCAATCCACTTAAGCAGGTGTTCGATAAAATCTACAGGGGATTTGAAGAGCATCAGATCTACCATCCCGAATTAATGAACGATACCCGGTGGGTAAAGGAAAACCTTCCCTTTTCCGGGGAACTTTTTATTGGCCATCTGCGTTATGGTACGTATGGTAATTATGACATTTCGTTTGTCCATCCCGTAACCAGAGAAAATAACTGGAAATCCCGTAACCTTGTTCTTGCCGGAAACTTCAATCTGACCAACGTGGATGAATTGTTTGATATTCTCGTTGACCTGGGACAAACGCCAAAAAATTATTCCGATACGGTTACGATTCTTGAGAATGTGGGGCACTACCTCGATGAAGAAAACCAGGAACTTTTCAGGAATTACAAGGATAAGGGATTACAGAACATAGAGATTTCCCCGTTGATAGAGGAAAACCTCGATGTGGCTAAAGTCCTTTTCAGGGCAAGCAAGAAATGGGATGGTGGGTATGTTATCGCCGGCATGATCGGTCATGGCGATGGATTTGTTTTCAGGGACCCGTGGGGAATACGCCCTGGATTTTATTATTACGACGACGAAGTCGCCGTTGTAGCTTCTGAAAGACCGGTTATACAAACGGTCATGAATGTACCGGCTCATTCAATTCACGAGATCCCTCCCGGTTCTGCCTTAATCGTAAGAAAATCCGGCGAGATCAAAATTGAGACCGTAAGAGAACCACAAGAAAGAAAATCCTGTTCGTTTGAAAGAATTTATTTCTCCAGGGGAAGTGACAGGGATATCTATGCTGAACGGAAAAAACTGGGTGAATTGCTAACGCCAGCCATACTGGCTGCAGTTGATTATGATGTTGAAAATACTGTCTTTTCGTTTATTCCGAATACTGCTGAGACAGCATTTCTGGGAATGACATCAGGTGTTGAAAATTACCTTAATCAGATAAAAATGGAGAAGATTATTGCCCTGGGAAAAAAACTGACCAGGGAGGGGTTGAATAAACTGATGGGATTGAAACCACGGGTAGAAAAAGTAGCGGTAAAGGATGTTAAACTGAGGACCTTCATTGCTGAAGATAAAGGCAGGGACGATCTTGTAGGTCATGTCTATGATATAACCTGGGATAGTGTGAGGAAAGGATCGGATAACCTGGTGATAATCGACGATTCCATTGTTAGAGGTACTACATTGAAATACAGCATTATCCGGATACTTGACAGGTTGAATCCCAAACGGATAATCGTGGTCTCTTCCTCTCCCCAGATCAGATACCCCGACTGCTATGGGATCGATATGGCAAAGCTTGGCGACTTTATTGCATTCAGAGCAGCCATTGAATTATTGAAAGAAACCGGACAGGAATCAGTTATCAATGAGGTGTATCAGAAAGCAAAAGAACAGGAAAATTTACCCAAGGAGGATACCATAAATTGTGTCAGGGATATTTATGCTCCATTTTCAGCAGATGAAATTTCTGAAAAGATTGCCAGTATGTTGAAAACCCCTGAAATCAAAGCTGAAGTTAACGTAGTATATCAATCCATTGAAAATCTGCATACCGCTATTCCGGATCATCCGGGCGACTGGTATTTTACCGGAAATTATCCCACACCGGGAGGCAATAAAGTGGTCATTACATCCTTTATAAACTTCATGGAAGGCAGGGATCAACGGGCTTATTGATAAGGTGGAGTCAACCCCCACTATCCCGATGGAAGCTTGTAATCTTTTCTGTAGGTGGAAAGATGCCTGTTTACTTTCGACATGTACATGTCTTTCAGTGTAATCATAATCCCGGTTTCCTGAACATTCCCAAAATTCGTGCTGATTACTGTGCCAAATGTTTTCATCGTGGGGGATAGATTCATATACGCATTGATCAACGGCGGTATGTTTTCCCCTTTGGCTCGAACTTTCTGGGAGAGAATCTTGTAATCTTCCAGGTAGGTCTTCCCGCAAAAGAGTGTTTTCAAGTGTTCCAGGTCCCAATCCAGTTCAAGGGGTTCAATGGGAAAAACCAGCTGTTCTTCATCCCTGAAATGCTTCGTGAGAAAATAGAGGATATAATCCCTGCCCTCCTTGTTAAACTGAGGATACATGGTGACCTTACCAAAAAAATAATGGATTTCGGGATTATCAATCATCAATGCACCCAATCCGTCCCAAAGATTGTCCAGGGCAAATAAACCCTTCCTCGATCCGCTGGTCGACTGATAGGCCGGTTGCACAAAAGATCGTCCTAACTCCCCCAGATGTGGTAAGTAATCCCGGATGAATTGATCGGAAAAATGAAACAGCTCCGAGGTTGCTAACCGCTTGATGCTAACATAATCCCCCTGCGTTCTATTGCACAAGTAAACCCGGTATCCCCCCAGGATCTCTTTCTCCTCCGGATCCCAAACAATCAATTGCTGATAGGGATCATCGGATGTGTCAAACTCATCGATATCAAGCGCTTTCCCGGTTCCACCTCCCGCTGCCCTGAAGGTTAACTCCCTTAACCTCCCAATCTCTCTCATTAACAGAGGAGAATCATGGTGCGTGAAAACATACACTTCTTTGTTCCCGTTGTTCGTTTTCCGGACGAATCGTTCCGGGGTTAATTCCTTTTCAAGATCCACCCTGGGTATAGGAGATATTATTCGTTCCATAAAAAACTGGTTTAAATCACTAAATTTAATAAAATAATTGATGACACTTTATCTCAGAAAATCATAACGAAATTATAGGGTACCCCCCATTTCATAAACCAGATCTTTTAACCAGTTGGCCCATTCCTGATGGGTTGAAGATCTATCAAAAGTTGTGAATGGAATGGGTTTCCCAAATTTCATCCTGATCTTTTTATCTTTCTGCATGAACATTTCATCAAAAAGATAAAACATTTCAAGGTTTATTTTTATCCTTAAAAACTTTCTGATGTTTGCAAGGTTATAAAAGAAATTTGAATTTTTCCCGTGAAAATGCACCGGGATAATATCCCGTTCATGCTGTATCGCTTTGATGATAATATGTTTTTTCCATTCCACATCCATGATTCTTCCGGAGGTCTTCCGCGAACATAAACCGGCCGGGAAATAGAGTATCTGAGAGTCCGACCGGTAGGCCTCCTCCATCTGCTGTACTGCTTCCCTTGATTGTCCCCCAAACTTATTGATGGGAAGGAAAATAGACCGGAGGTTAGGGATGTTGAACAGAAGATCATTGACCGGAAAAAACAAATCGGGAAATATCTTTCCAACCTCCTTAATAAATACCATGCCATCCAATCCACCCAGCGGATGATTTGCCACGAAAATAAACCGGCCCTCTTTGGGGACATTCTCCAAATCCTCAACCGTATGGGTTATCTGCATGATGTCAAGCGCCCCGTTTATAAACGCCAACCCCTCAAGGTCCTTCTTTTCCGTGAGGATAAAGTTAAGTTCATCCTGATGGATCACTCGCTTAATGTATCGAAGTAGGAATACAGGCAATATCCGATACAATCCTGGCTTACTCTGACGGATTATTTGATCGATATATATCCTGTTATCGTTGGTGGTTGATTCTGTATCGTTCACACGTTAAAAATTTGACCTGCAGCTTGCAAGATTGAATGCAATACAAAACTATTAAAAATTCACGTGTTGTACTATAGATGAACCTTTTCGGATATAAAGTTTTCAACAAAGTGGTAAAAAATGGGTAAAAGTGGTAGAAAGTGGGAAAAATTTCTATATTTTTACATTTTAAGGTGATTTTGTTGTGACAACTTTCATTGGTGAATATTCGTGCAAAGTAGATGCAAAGGGGCGAATTATGCTGCCTGCAGCATTTAAAAAGCAGATGCCCTCAACGGCGAATGACAAATTTGTTGTAAAGAAAGACATTTTTGAGCAATGCCTTGTCATGTACCCGATGGATGAATGGGAGAGGCAGAACAAACTGATAAGAAGTAAGTTAAATCCTTATAATAAAGAGCATAACCGGTTCCTCCGAAATTTTTACCGTGGTACGGCAGAGTTGATCCTTGACAGCAATAACCGGATGTTGATTCCCAAAAGGTTGCTTGAGCTGGTGGGCATCAGGAAAGAGGTCATTCTGGCAGGGCAGGATGGTAAAATAGAGATCTGGGCTAAAGATATATACGATAGAGCAGCGGAAGGTGAGGATGAATTTGCATCCCTTGCTGAAAAGATCATGGGTGGTACCTTGAACGAACAGAATGAATAATGACATATCATACACCGGTTCTTTTAAACGAGAGTGTGGATGGATTGGAAATTAATCCGGAGGGAATCTATGTAGATGCGACATTCGGGGGAGGCGGGCATTCAAGGGAAATCATTCAGCGACTAAAAACCGGTCGTTTAATTGCGTTTGATCAGGACGAAGATGCTGAAAGAAATGTAATTAAAGACGAACGGTTTTTGTTTATCAATCAGAATTTCAGGTATTTAAGAAATAACCTGAAATACCATGGCATCCAATCCATTGATGGTTTATTAGCCGACCTGGGGGTATCTTCTCACCATCTGGACGTGCCGGAAAGAGGATTTTCATTTTCCCACAGGGGAGGGTTGGATATGCGCATGAACAGGAGAGCTTCTTTGACAGCCGGGGAAGTGCTGAACAGCTATAGTGAAGAGGATCTCCAGGGCATCTTTTCCTCTTATGGAGAGATCAGGAATAGTAAGAAGCTGGCACACCGGATTATTCAGGCAAGGAGGGAGAGGACAGTTGAGGAGGTACAACAATTTGTCGAATTGATCGGACCTTGTATACCAACAAAGCATGAAAGTAAGTACCTGGCCAGGGTTTTTCAGGCACTCCGCATTGAGGTTAACCGGGAATTGGATTGCCTGAATGAATTATTGGCGCAATGTGTAGATCTGATTAAAAAAGAGGGTCGCCTTGTCATGATCACCTATCACTCACTTGAGGACAGAATGGTCAAGAATTTTGTCAGATCGGGTAATGCAGATGGTTTGTTAGATAAGGATTTTTACGGGAATATAGAGGTGCCTTTTGCTCCGGTAAACAAGAAAGTCATTGTTCCGGGAGCGCACGAAATACGCAGGAATAGCAGGGCACGAAGTGCAAAACTGAGAATTGCCAGAAAGGTGATATGAGAAAAGGAAGAAACATAGAGTTTATTGAAGATCAACATGCACAGAAAGAGACAAGAAAAAGCTCTTTCCGGAATTTTATCGATGGTACGGTGCTAACCAGGGAGACGGTCATCAAACAACTGCCCTATATCATTTTTGTTGTGTTTCTGGCAATCCTCTACATCGGGAACAGGTATCATGCCGAGAAAGTAGTCAGAGAGACCGTTTCTCTTCAAAATGAGGTAAAGGAACTGCGGGCGGAAGCCATTACAACATCTGCCGAGCTGATGTCCAAAAGCCGGCAATCTGCAGTGGCAAAAATGGTAGAAGAGAATGATTTGGGTTTGGTAGAGCTCCTTGATCCACCCGGGAAGATTGTATTGAATAAAAAGTAGATCGGTTCACATGTCGTTAAAAAGGGATATCGTCTGGAGAGTCGCCATCATCTACATCGGGGTTCTGTTATTCTCGATCGCCATTGTAGGAAAGATCATCTATTTGCAATTTGTAAAGGGGAATGAATTAGCTGCAAAAGCCGAAACATTAACACTGAAGGAGTTCATTATTCAACCGAATCGCGGTGATATTTATGCTTCGGATAATCGACTGCTTGCAAGTAACATTCCTTACTATGAAATCAGGATGGATCTGAACAGTAATGCCATGTCAACAGAACTGTTTAACCGCAACATCGATTCTCTGGCCTACTGTTTATCCCGTCTGTTTAAAGATAAATCCAGTTATGCCTATAAACAGGAGTTGATGACCGCAAGAAGGAATGGGGAACGATACCATCTGATCCAGCGGGGAGTGAGTTACACAAAATTAAAAGAGTTAAAAACATTCCCCATTTTCCGTGAAGGACGATATAAAGGTGGATTCATTTATGTGCAGGACAACCAACGGATATTGCCTCATTCAAACCTGGCTTCCCGCACCATTGGCTACCTGACGAAAGGGAGTTCGGGCAACGTGGTTGGCATAGAAGGAGCCTATGACCATGAACTTAGTGGAAGAGTTGGTGTAAGACTGATGCAAAAATTATCCGGGAATGTCTGGATGCCGGTTACGGATAAAAATGAAGTAGAACCCAAGGACGGGAATGATATCATTACCACCATCGATATAAACCTGCAGGATGTAGCTGAAAATGCCTTGCTCAGTCAATTGATCAAACATGATGCCCATCACGGATCGGTGATCCTGATGGAAGTGAAAACAGGCGAAGTAAAGGCAATCGTGAATCTTGAAAAAGGGCGGGACGGAAAATACAGGGAAAATTACAATTACGCCATCGGAGAAAGTACTGAACCCGGTTCGACATTTAAACTTGCTTCTCTTCTGGTTGCTCTGGAAGATGGAGTGGTTCAGCTGGAAGATACCATTGATGCAGGAAATGGTGTGGTTCGTTTCTATGATAAAGATATCCACGATACGAAACGGGGGGGGTATGGCAAGATAACCGTAAAAGAAGCATTTGAGGTTTCTTCGAATGTCGGAGTCTCCAAATTGATTTATGAAAATTATCACAACCGCCCTGCTGATTTTGTTGACCGGCTGTATGCCATGAGGCTGAATGAGAAACTGGGAGTGGAGATTAAAGGGGAAGGCCTGCCACAGATCAAATATCCGGGAGATCCCTATTGGTCGGGTATATCATTGCCGATGATGTCTCATGGATATGAAGTGAGAATGACACCACTGCAGATCCTTGCATTTTATAATGCTATTGCTAACAATGGCAAAATGGTAAAACCAAGGTTTGTAAAGGAGATACGGTACCATGGAAATGTCGTAAAGCGATTCGAGACGGAGGTTCTTAATCCCTCCATCTGTTCCAAAGAAACCGTTAAAAAAGCAATCAAAATGCTTGAAGGGGTCGTGGAAAATGGCACAGCGAAAAACCTGAATAATTCAAACTACCCGATTGCAGGCAAGACAGGAACTGCGCAAATTGCAAACGAGAGATATGGATATACCGTCGATTCCAAGGTCTCTTACCAGGCATCTTTCGTGGGTTTCTTTCCCTCTGATAACCCGATGTACTCCTGTATGGTCGTTGTGAATTCTCCTTCGAACGCAGTCTACTACGGAAACCTGGTTGCCGGGCCTGTCTTTAAAGAAATTGCCGATAAAGTCTATGCAACAAAGATCTATTTACTGAGAGATCAGATATCCGCTAATCAGGATGAATTTGATTATCCTTATTCAAAACACGGATCGAAAAAAGACCTGACACTGGTTTTATCATCACTGGGTATTCAGGTTGAAGGAGGGGATGAAGAATCTGAGTGGGTTGCTACCCATAAACACGATACTCATGTTGAAATTCAGAATATAAAGATAAACAGGAACCTCGTACCCAATGTTGTGGAGATGGGGTTGCAGGATGCCATCTATCTTCTGGAAGAACTTGGATTAAAAGTGGTGGTGAATGGACGGGGAAAAGTGATAAAACAATCGCTTGCTCCCGGAACAGTGATCCATCCGGGGCAGGTGATTCAATTGGGCATGAGTTTTAGTTAATCCATAACAAATCGATGAAGCGTTTATCAGATATTTTGGAAGGAGTTGCAGTGGAGCAGTTCATGGGGAATCAGGATCTCATGATCTCCTCGTTGGAATTTGATTCCAGAAAAGTGGAAGATGGGTGTTGTTTCATAGCCGTCAGGGGCACGCGGGTAAACGGACATCGCTTTATCCAGGATGCCATCCGGAATGGAGCAAATGCAATCGTATGCGAGGAGCTGCCAGAACCAATCAGCGAAGGGATCACATACATCCGGGTTACCAGCTCAAGCCATACCCTGGGCGAAATGGCATGCAACTTTTTTGAAAAACCTGCTGAAAAATTGAAACTTATTGGGATTACAGGTACAAACGGAAAAACCACAACGGCTAACCTGGTGTATCGATCGTTGAGAAAACAGGATATAAACGCCGGATTGATTTCTACCATTGGAAATTTTATCGGTGACCAGGAATTAGAGACTACCCATACTACTCCTGATGCGATAATCCTCAATTCACTGCTACACCGTATGGTTGAAGAGAATTGTGAATATGCTGTCATGGAAGTCAGTTCTCATGCAATAAGTCAAAACCGTATCGCCGGGTTAACATTCCATGTTGCTGTGTTTACCAACCTGACCCACGACCATCTCGATTATCATGGCAGTTTTGACGACTACCTTGCTGCCAAGAAAAAACTCTTTGATGGATTGGAGAAAAAATCCATAGCCCTCTATAACCTGGATGATAAACATGGGGAAATTTTGATTCAAAATTGTCCTGCCGGAATAAAATCATTCGGGTTACATACAATCGCCGACTTTAAAGGGAAGGTCATCGAGAGTCATTTCAATGGCATGCAGATGCGAATTGATCAGGCAGAAGTCTGGACACGATTCACAGGTGAATTCAATGCATACAACCTGCTGGCCTGTTACGCTACCTGTAGAATCCTGGGTTTTGAGAAAACCAAATCACTGCAAATCCTGAGTGACCTGTTGCCTGTTCCCGGACGTTTCGAAATCATTACATCCGATAACGGTGTTATTGCTGTGGTAGATTATGCACATACTCCCGATGCGCTGGAAAACGTCCTGGATACAATCAATAAAATAAGAAAAAAACATCAGCAGGTTATTACAGTAGTCGGAGCAGGTGGAGACAGGGATAAAACAAAACGGCCGGTTATGGGTAGCGTTGCTGCCACTGCAAGTGATAAACTAATCCTCACTTCTGATAATCCCCGAAATGAAAATCCGAATGATATTATTCAGGATATGCTTGAGGGAATTCAAAAAAATCAGAGAAAGAAAGTGGTGAGTATTCAGGATAGAAAGGAAGCCATTCGGATGGCTTCCCTTCTTGCCAGGAGAGAAGATATCATTTTAATCGCCGGTAAAGGTCATGAAACCTATCAGGAGATAAAAGGCACGAAATATCAGTTCGATGACAGGGAAGTGATCCGGGAGTTATTTGAAACAACGGGTTGATAAAACGTTAATGAATTCATAAAAAAGCAACAATAAAGGATCTGATCCATGTTCTATTATCTGTTCGAATACCTTGAAACACTTGATTTTCCCGGAGCAGGAATGTTCCAGTATATATCCTTTCGTTCTGCTATGGCCGTCATATTTTCACTGATTATTTCACTCCTGTTTGGGAAGAAAATTATTCATGCCCTGAAGAAAAGACAGGTTGGTGAGGTAGTTCGGGATCTTAACCTGGAGGGACAGTATCAAAAGACCGGAACTCCCTCAATGGGGGGAATTATTATCCTGACTTCAATTCTGATTCCGACATTGCTGTTTGGGGACCTTGGAAATATATATGTGATCCTGATGCTTATTACTACAGTATGGCTCGGATTTGTCGGCTTTGTGGATGATTACATTAAGATATTTAAAAAGAATAAAGCAGGATTGACCGGTAAATTTAAGATCCTTGGCCAGGTATTACTCGGATTAATTGTTGGCTTAACCCTTTACCTGAGCGATGATGTTTTTATCAGAGAACGAATCCCTATTGAACAATCGGAGACCTCGACACAGGTTCTGCAATCCGCAGAAGAAGAACCGGGAACCATGAAATACATTAACAGGGATGTGAAATCCACAAAAACGACAATTCCCTTTTTTAAAAACAATGAGTTCGATTATGCCTATATCGTGGCATTCCTTGGAGAGAAAAAACAAAAATGGGCATGGGTGGTTTTTGTTATCGTGACTGTTTTCATCGTAACGGCAGTATCCAACGGGGCAAACCTGACGGATGGACTGGATGGCCTGGCAACGGGAACATCAGCGATCATCGGTACTACCCTTGGAATTCTTGCGTACGTATCAGGTAATGTGATCATTGCCGATTATCTGAATATCATGTATATCCCCAATACCGGTGAACTGGTGATTTTTGCCAGTGCCTTCATCGGGGCAACAATTGGCTTCTTATGGTATAATTCATACCCGGCACAGGTTTTTATGGGCGATACCGGAAGCCTGGCAATAGGAGGTATCATCGCTGTATTTGCTATTGTTATCCGGAAAGAATTACTGATCCCTATCCTGTGTGGGATATTCTTAACCGAAAGCCTCTCCGTGTTGATCCAGGTTAGCCATTTCAAACGGACAAAGAAAAAATATGGTCAGGGTAGACGGATTTTCCAGATGGCACCCATCCATCACCACTATCAGAAAAAAGGATTCTCTGAACCGAAAATTGTTATCCGGTTTTGGATCATTGGGATCTTATTGGCAGTGATTACAATCGTAACACTGAAGATCAGGTAAGGTGGGAAAAATTAATCGAGATGCAGAATGAAAAAGAAAATTACAATTCTGGGTGCGGGAGAAAGTGGTGTCGGAGCTGCAGTACTGGCAAAAAAACAGGGATTTGAACCCTTTGTATCAGATAACGGCACCATTAAGGAAAAATATAAAACGGTTCTTTCAAAATATGGAATTGAATGGGAGGAGAAAAAACATTCCGGTGAATTAATCGGCGATTCAGTTGAAGTGATCAAAAGCCCTGGTATCCCGGATGACGCTGAGATTGTTGCATTCCTTACTAAGAGAAGAATACCGGTTATCTCAGAGATCGAGTTCGCGGGAAGGTATACCACAGCCATGAAAATCTGCATCACCGGAAGCAATGGCAAGACAACCACAACATCCTGGATCTACCATATGTTGTGCAAGGCAGGAATGAATGCTGCACTGGCTGGAAATGTGGGTAGAAGTTTTGCCCTGCAGGTTGCCGAAGGGAGTTATGATTACTATGTTATTGAATTGAGCAGTTTTCAACTCGATGGAATGTTTGACTTCAGGGCGGATATTGGAATCCTGATGAATATTTCTGCAGATCATCTTGACCGGTATGGATACGATATGCAGCGATATGTTGACTCTAAATTCAGGATCACGCAGAATCAGACTCCCGATGACTACTTTATCTACTGTTATGATGATGAAATAACAAGGACCAACATTCACCGCACTATGGGGAAGGCGAAAAGAGTATCCTTCTCCCTTGAAACGGTCCGGGATCAAACGGCATATTTGAAAAAAGAAACAATTAATTATCATTTCCAAAAAGAACACATAACCATGTCAATTCACGATTTAGCTCTTGAAGGAAAGCACAATGCTTTAAATTCTATGGCTGCCGGGATCGCCGGTCAGATATTGAATATCAGAAAAGAGATAATCAGGGAAAGCCTGAGCGATTTTCAGGGAGTCGAACACCGGTTGGAACATGTACTGGTAGTGCATGGAATTCGATTCATCAATGACTCGAAAGCAACCAATGTCAACTCAACATGGTATGCACTGGAAAGCATGCCGGAAAATGTTATCTGGATCGTGGGGGGAATCGATAAAGGAAACGACTATAGTGTTTTGAAAAAACTGGTAAAGAAGAAAGTGCAAGCAATCATATGTCTCGGAAAGGATAACAGCAAAATCTACAGGGCGTTTGCGGAATCTACCGAAACAATCCTGGAAACAACCTCCATGACTGATGCAGTGCGCACTGCATATTACCTGGGGAAAAAGGGAGATACGGTTTTGTTGTCACCCGCATGTGCCAGCTTTGACCTGTTTGAGAACTATGAAGACCGGGGCAGACAATTCAAGGATGCAGTTAGGTATTTGTAAAACATCATGAGAGAACGAATTGGGAAATTCCTGAAGGGAGACAAAGTGATCTGGGCAGTCATTATTGTGCTGTCCTTATATTCTATTCTTGCCGTATATTCTTCTACCGGAACCCTTGCATATACGCAGATGGGTGGGAATACTACCTATTATCTGCTGCGCCATGGTGTAATCCTGTCGATCGGCATTATCATTATCTTTGTTACTCATCTTATCCCTTATAAATACTATTCCAGGCTATCCCAGCTCTTTCTTTTTTTAGCCATTCCTTTATTGTTACTTACATTGCTGCTTGGAACCAGCCTGAATCAGGCAGCCCGCTGGCTGACCCTGCCGGGTCTCGGATTTACCATTCAAACATCAGATTTTGCCAAACTTGCCCTGATCATGTATGTAGCCAGGGTGCTGTCGTTGAAACAACATGAAATCAAGAGTTATAAAAATGCGTTTATCCCAATTGTGATCCCTGTGATCATCATCTGTATACTTATTCTTCCAGCCAACCTTTCCACTGCAATCATCCTATTTGCTACATCATTGATCCTGATGTTCATTGGAAGGATCAGCATGAAACATTTACTGGCATTTGGCGGAATAGGAATTCTTGTGGTGGCTGTTTTCATTAGCAGTGCAATCCTGCTGGATAGAAAAGGAAGGATCGGTACATGGCAGCACAGGATAGAAAATTTTGTTGTGGGAGAAGAGGAAGAAAATTACCAGGTTGAACAGGCTAAAATTGCAATTGCCACCGGAGGATTGTTCGGGAAAACCCCGGGAAAAAGCATTCAGCGAAATTTTCTGCCACACCCCTATTCAGATTTTATATATGCAATTATCATAGAGGAGTACGGCCTGTTTCTGGGAGCTTTACCTTTGTTACTGGCGTACCTTTTTTTGTTGTTCAGGGCCGGGGTGATTGTGAGAAAGAGTATCCGAACCTTCCCGGCATTTCTGGCCATCGGACTGGCGATCAGTATCGTTTTTCAGGCAATGATCAACATGGCAGTTGCAGTAAATCTGTTACCGGTCACCGGACAAACCCTGCCGTTTGTGAGTATGGGCGGTTCATCGTTATTGTTTACGAGTATTTCTTTCGGGATTATACTCAGCGTCAGCCGGGGAGCTGAAAGTATTGAACAGGAAGAAGGAAATGAAGCAATATAGGAAAATAATTATCAGTGGGGGTGGAACAGGAGGCCATATTTATCCTGCCATTGCTATTGCTCAGGCTCTGAAGAAAAAAGATCCGGGAATGAATATCCTGTTTGTTGGTGCTTCAGGAAAAATGGAGATGGAGAAGATCCCGGCTGCCGGTTTTGAGATTATCGGACTTCCGGTTACCGGACTGAAAAGAGCATTTACGCTGAAAAATATGAGGGTGATGATTAACCTGCTGATCAGTATGATTAAAGCAAGAAACATTATTCGGACTCATAAACCCGATGTGGTTGTCGGGGTGGGGGGATATGCCAGCGGTCCAATCCTGACCATTGCTGCACGAAAAAAAATTCCAACATTGATACAGGAACAAAATTCATATGCTGGAATAACCAATAAAATCCTGGCAAGAAAAACCGATAAAATATGTGTAGCTTATGAAGGAATGGAAAAGTTCTTCCCTCCAGATAAAATCATTCTGACCGGAAATCCTGTCCGCGAAGAGTTGGAAAATATTGAAACGAAGCGGGAAGAAGGATTGAACTATTTTAATCTTGATCCCGGTCTGCCGGTTATTCTAATCCTGGGAGGAAGCCTGGGAGCAAGAACAATTAACGAAAGCGTGTGGAACCATTTGGACCTGATTGCTGGCAGTAAAACCCAATGTTTATGGCAGACCGGGAAATTATACTATGCACGGGCGCTGGAAAAAACTGCGGCTCTGGTAGTTGAAAATCTGAAAGTGTACGAGTTTATCCAGGTTATGGACCTGGCTTATGCAGTAGCGGACCTTGTGGTGTCGAGAGCCGGCGCCGGTACAATCTCAGAATTGTGCCTTGTGGCAAAACCGGCAATATTGATCCCTTCTCCCAATGTGGCTGAAAACCATCAAACAAAGAATGCAGAAGCCCTCATGGAGAAGGGAGCGGCAATCATTGTGAAAGATCAGGATGCCGAACAGGTATTAATCCGTAAAGCCCTGGATCTGGTTGAAAATAAAAACCTGCTTACCGATCTTGCCCGTAATATCGGGATGAGGGCAATAAAAAATTCAGCAGCGAAAATTGCAGATGAGATCATAACATTAATGAAACAGTGACCGGTGGATTTGAAAAAGATACATAGGGTATATTTTATTGGCATCGGAGGAATTGGAATGAGTGCCCTGGCCAGATATTTCCTGATGGGAGGATATGATATTGCCGGTTATGACCGAACGTCAACACCACTTACCGATGAATTATCAAAAGAGGGGTGCCTTATCCATTATCAAGACGACCTGACATTGATCCCGGATGAATTTAAAAAGCCTGAATTACGGAATACAACCCTGATCATTGTTACCCCCGCTATACCACCTGACCATACCGAACTGACGTACTTTAGAAAACAATCGTTTGCCATACTGAAACGATCCGAACTGCTTGGATTGATCACCCGATATGCAAAAGGCATTGCCGTTGCCGGGACACATGGGAAAACTACGGTCTCAACAATGATTGCTCATATTTTAAAGCAATCGGAACTGGATTGTACTGCTTTCCTGGGCGGAATATCAAAAAATTATAACAGTAACCTGATCACCGGAAAAGGTGATCTTGTTGTAATGGAAGCGGATGAATATGACCGTTCATTCCTGCAGCTTTATCCATGGATCGCTGTCATCACATCCGTGGATGCAGATCATCTTGATATTTATGGAAATTATCAAAACCTGGAAGAGGCATTCCTCAAATTCGTAAATCAGGTGAGTGAAGAAGGGAGTATCCTGTTAAAAAAAGGAGTGAAGATCAGCAGGAAAATACCGGAAAGGATCACCACCTATAGTTACTCGCTTGAAACAGAAGCGGACTTCTATGCAGCAAATATCAGGAGAAGAGGTCATTACTATCTTTTTGATGCAGTAACCCCAAATTCCAGGATTGAAAATATCCACCTGGGCTACCCTGGGCTGATGAATGTTGAAAATGCAATGGCGGCAATTGGAGTAGCGTCACTCTTGAAAGTGCCGGTTGAAACAATCAAAAAAGCACTGCTTCATTTCTCCGGAGTGAAGCGAAGATTCGATATCCAACTATGCTATGAAGATCTGGTTTTTATTGATGATTATGCCCACCATCCGGAAGAAATAAAACGATGTATCATGGCGATTCGCGAACTGTTTCCGGGAAGAATAATAACCGGGATTTTTCAACCGCACCTTTTCAGCAGAACGAGTGATTTTGCTGCTGAATTTGCCCGAAGCCTGGAACTTCTGGATCGATTGATCCTCCTGGAAATATATCCGGCAAGGGAAAGCCCAATAGAAGGGATTAACGCTAAACTGATTCTGGATCAAACAAACCTGGTAAATAAATTGCTCTGCTCAAAAGCAGAGTTGATCCGGATCATTGAAAAGGAAAATGTTGAGGTAGTGGTTACTATGGGTGCTGGAGATATCGATAAAATGGTTGATCCAATACGGGAAATTTTGATGAAACGGGAAAAAGGGAAATAGATTGTTACGATGAAAAAATTGAAAAACATATTGATCGCTTTCGGTATACTGTGTTACCTTATCGTGGTACTGGGATTAACGGGTGAAAATTCAAAAAGCAGGATCTGTAGTAAAATCGATATCAACATCACCGATTCAATGGAAAATGGATTCATCACTTCAGAGGAGGTATTGGGACTGGTTCTTCAAAACAATGACAAATTGTTAGGATACCCGATCGGTTTGATCAATTCGGAAAAAATGGAGACAATATTGAAGCAGCATCCATCGATAAAAAGTGCTGAGGTCTTTGTCTGTGCCGACGGATCACTTAATATTGATATTGAACAACGTAAAGCAATATTACGCATCATTGATAACAACAAGGAAAGTTACTACCTCTCTGCTGATGGTGCAATAATTCCCTGGTCAGAGAAATTTACCATGCGGGTATTGGTGGCTAACGGCTATATCACCGATAACTTCAATCATAACAGGGTGGACTATGTAACCCGGGCAGGGGAAAATAACAGGACCAAAGGACTGTATGATATAGCAAAGTACATCGATAGCAACCCATTCTGGAAAGCACAAATTGAGCAAATTTATGTAAGCAGATCAGGAGATCTTGAGTTGATACCACGAGTCGGACCCCATGTCATACATTTCGGTGGTCCGGATGATGTGGAAAAGAAATTCCAAAAACTGCTTGCCTTTTACCAGCAGGGACTTGGCAGAACAGGCTGGAATAGATATGAAATCATAAACTTGAAATACGAGGGGCAAATCGTTTGCACCCTGCGGTAAAAAAATTCAAAAAATTGAAGTAATAAGATAAAACCAGATCATTATGAATGCCAATGAACAATTCGTAGCTGCAATCGATATTGGAACAACAAAGATTGTATCCATTGTCGGACAAAAAAAGGAGAACGGTAAACTGGAAGTCCTTGGGCTGAGCAGGGCGCCTTCAAAAGGAGTCAAACGCGGAGTGGTCCTAAACATAGAAGAGACTGTTAATGCCATTCAGAGCACGGTTGAGGACGTCCAGTTACGCTCGGGTATCATGTTTTCAAATGTGTATGTCGGCATCGCCGGTCAGCATATAAAAAGTGTGAGGAACCGGGGCTATATCAACAGGGATAGTCGTGATGAGGAGATCACAAAGGAAGATATTATCAAATTGATAGAAGATATGTATAAAATCCCGATCGATGTTGGAGAAGAAATTATCCATGTGTTGCCCCAGAATTTTATCGTCGATAATGAAACCGGTGTAAAGAATCCAATTGGCATGTCGGGCCGCAGGCTGGAAGCCAATTTCCATATCGTGATTGGTCAGGTTGCCTCAGCAAAAAACATTGAAAAATGTGTGAACCGGGTTGGTCTGAAAATCAATGAACTGATCCTTGAACCTCTGGCATCTTCAGAAGCGGTATTGACTGAAGATGAAAAGGAGGCCGGTGTCGCACTGGTTGATATCGGTGGGGGAACAACCGATGTGGCAGTCTATTACGATAGCATTGTCAGACATACTGCCGTTATCCCGTTTGGAGGGAACGTGGTAACCAAAGATATTAAAGAGGGTTGTGCTATACTGAACCGACAGGCCGAATCACTGAAGATACAATTTGGCTCAGCCCTCGGCGATATCGCCCCGGAAGATAAAGTGGTTACTATCCCCGGAATCAGTGGTAGGGATCCGAAAGAGATATCGTTTAAGAGCCTTGCCTATATCATCCAGTCCAGAATGGAGGAGATCATCGATGCAGTTGCCTTTGAAATTGAAAATTCGGGATACTATGAAAAATTGTCCGGAGGCATTGTCCTGACCGGTGGAGGCGCATTGTTACGACACCTGCCTCAACTGGTTAAATTCAAAACCGGAATGGATGTAAGAATTGGATTCCCCAATGAACACCTGACCGGTGAAGTGTCCGACGATATCAATCACCCAATGTACTCCACAAGCATTGGACTGGTCTTGAAGGGGTATGAATACCTGAGGAATAAATATGGACTGGAAGGGGAGCGTGGGTCGGGTGAACAAAAAGGAAAAAAGGAGAGGGGAGAACCCCTGGAAGGAGGGAAGCTATTTGAAAGATGGAAAAAGACCCTTACCGAAATATTTGCAGAAAACGACGCTAAAATGGAATGAAACTCATTTACCCGGATTCTGCAATATGAACGAACAACATTATGCCGATTCTGAATATGAAACCGTAAAACAGTATAACCATGGCAGAAGATTTAATGAATTTTGATCTACCGGTTGAACGATCCTCGATAATTAAGGTAATCGGAATTGGGGGAGGAGGAAGCAATGCAGTAAATCATATGTTTCAGCAGGGGATAAAAGATGTAAATTTTGTGGTCTGTAATACCGATGCCCAGGCCCTGAATAATAGCCCTGTACCAGTGAAAATACAGATTGGAGAAGCGATAACGGAAGGCAGAGGTGCCGGTAATAAACCCGAAATTGGCAGACAGGCTGCCATGGAAAACCTGGATGACATTATGGAAGCCATTTCCAGTAATACCAAAATGGTCTTCTTAACGGCAGGATTGGGAGGCGGTACCGGCACGGGAGCTGCCCCGGTAATTGCTGAAGCTACCAAAGAAGCAGGTATCCTTACTGTGGCCATTGTAACCATCCCTTTTCGGTTTGAAGGACAACAGAGAATTAACCAGGCCATCGATGGGATTAATGAGCTGAAAGAACGTGTCGATTCACTCCTGGTGATCAACAATGAAAAACTCAGGGAGATCCACGGAGACCTGAAACTTTCTGAGGCATTTTCAAAAGCAGACAATATATTGACCATCGCAGCAAAAGGAATAGCTGAAATCATAACGGTCCATGGATACGTTAATGTTGATTTTGCAGACGTTGAGACCGTAATGTATAACTCTGGCGTTGCAATTATGGGATCAGGAACCGCCGAAGGAGAAAACCGGGCAATATGTGCTATTGAAGAAGCACTGAATTCTCCATTGCTTAACTCCAACGATATTACGGGAGCGAAAAGCATCCTGTTGAATATAACATCCGGTGAAAATGAAGTCAGCATGGATGAAGTAGGGGAAATCACAGATTATGTAAATGGGGTAGCCGCAGATGAGGTTCTGATCATCTGGGGTACAGGCCTCGATAATACCCTCGGAAATACAATCTGTGTGACCATCATCGCAACAGGTTTTGAACCACATAGCATTCCCGAACTTTATGCCCGCCGTAAAACAAAGGATTTTGTATCCCTTAAGGAGCATGGTAAAACCAGTGTCAGGAATGATTATGTTTTTGATGGCAATAAAGATAAAATAACTGAAAGAGAGAGAAATGAATCGCAAAGCACTATTGATTTTGATCTGACCTACACGGATGAAGATGCCGAATTAAAGAAAAAGAATCGGAAAAGTAGTAGAAGTACCGCTGAAGAGATGGAGGAACAATCAAGCAGAAGAATACAGCAGTTAAAAAGTTCACACAACCTGTTAAAAGAGAAAGGACTGAAATTCAAGGAAGTAGAAGATAATATTGATGAACTTGAAGATGAACCGGCCTATGTGAGGAAAAATATCAGGATCCGGGACACTGAACATTCATCGAAATCGAAAGTCTCAAAATATTCTTTGAGTGATGAAGAAGAGGACAAAGAGACCAGATTAAGATCTGATAATGCCTATCTTCACGATAACGTGGATTAAAAAGCGTATCCTGAAGGTACAAAATAGTACCTGTAACTACACGTGCATTCGATATACGATTGTAAATCCCTAATAAAATTTTGAACGGCTGTCAACAATATTCGCAGCCGCTTTCAGGGCTTCAAATGCCTCATAATTTGCCCTAACCCTGAAACTGGAAGCTAATCTTAAACGCATGTTTTCAAGGTTATTGCTCTCCGGCTCTGTAACTTCATTTACCTCAAGAACATATACCCCATTCGTTCCCTTGATCGGTTTCGATAAAGTGTTCGGGGGAAGATTTACTGCTGTAGCAATAACAGCGGGCTCAATTCCTGCACCGGGAATTGAAAATGAGTTAAATGTTATGTCATTGGCTTCTGAAATATCCAGGTTCATGGTCGATGCAAGCTCTTCCAGGGATTCAATACCCGAAAGATTTGAACGGAACTCCTGAGCAATTATCTCAGCCTTTTTTTCTTTCCTGACATTTAATTCAACATCAGCACGAACCTGGCTGAAAGGAGCAATACCTTCTTCCTTAGCCTGTGTAACATAAGCAACAATAAATTTATCTCCCAGCTCAAAAATAGCCTGTTCGTTGAAATCGAGAACGATCTTCCCTGGTTCGGTTTCAAAAATAGCCCGTATCAAAGGACGTGGTGATTCAAGACCCGGTATGACTTTATCATTCCGTTTAATGTTGTTTGCTATTCTTTTTTCTAACTGCTCTTCAATGATCGATTGATTGAATTCTTCGTAGGAATAGGATGATCCTGCAAGTATGCTGGCTTCAGAATAAACATCCTGGTAAGTGGTTGTGCTGGGTTCAATTTTACGCTCAATCGTCCCAATCTTATATTTGGTAACGGAAGGACCCTGTTCAAGGATCTCAATGATATGAAATCCATACTGAGTTTCCACAACAGTAATTTCACCCGGTTTGCCTTCGAAGCAGGCATCGTTGAAAGGTTGTATCATAAGCCCTTCCCTGAACCAACCCAGATCGCCATCCAACTGTGCTGATCCCTGATCATCAGAATTCAGCATAGCCAGTAGTCCGAAATCCGTCCCCTTCTCAATAAGATTTTTTAAACTATCTGCTTTCTGTTTTGCCTCTTCATAAGGTAAATTCTGATTTGGAGTAATTAAAATATGACGCGCATGTACAGAATCTGGAAGTGTGTTTATCTCAACTAATTTCGAAATTTTGTATGTTTCATTTTCAAAGTAGGGTCCGTAAATATCACCAACAGAAGCCATGGCAACAAATTCACGAATCATCTCAGGGACTTCATCCAATGTTACGTTTGTGTTATTAAACGGAGTGTCAGAGGAGAGGTTGACAAATTGCTCCACATTATCTGCCTTCCGGAATTCATCAACAATGCCGTTGATCCAATTTTCTGTAGCTTTTATGTCAGCAGCCGATGGGACAACATCAAAGGCCACATATTCAATGTTTCTTGAGGCAGTCTGTTTATAATCCTGTTGATTATTTCGGTAGTATTTTTGAAGTTCGGCCTCAGTAAATGTGACTGAACTATCAGGAATAGAGGTGAGTCGTTTAACTATATAGCCGAAATTCACCTTCTTATTGCTTGCCACCCCTTCTTCTTTAGCTTCCATACCGGTAACATAGAGCCCTTGCCTGATCAGGTTGTTGTATTTGGTGAATTCCCGGTCCTGGAGGATCTCATTTTCGAGGAACAACCAATATGCCCTTTGGGCAGGGTCACTGTCAAGCGTTTTTAAAAATTGCAATAAACCAGCCCTGTTAAGCTGTCCTGTTTGGGGATCGGTAAACAGTTGCTGAATGAGGGGATGTGGTTCCGTACCCTGCACCAGGTCAAACATCTCGTCTGAACTGACAGTCACGCCAAGCTCCTCCAATTCCTCATTGAGAACATATTCACGGATCAGTTGCTGCCAGGTCCGTTCCCGGATACTTTCAACCATCTCTTCATCCATGGTTGTCTGTCCGGTAAGCTTATATATTTCTGTAAGGTTCTCCACTCTTTCATCATATAATTGATAAGAGATCGATTTTCCATTAATCTCAGCAATCTCATAGATCTTTTTTGTTCTGAAAGCAGGACCGCTTCCCTGTCCGAAAAAGTCACCAAGAACAAAAGCGAGCAATGCCAGTCCAATAATTACTGCTACCAGTACGCCTGCTCTATCGCGAATGGATTGTAATGTTGCCATAAAAACGTCTTTTTACTCGAAAATTTCAGGCAGCAAATATAAATAAATTTAACGGTATTATCTGTTTTTCCTGAATTTAACGAGTTCTAACCGGGTCTCAGAAACCTGAAGAACTTTGATTTCATAAGACCCAATGATGATCCGTTGATTCAGTTTAGGAATGCTTTCGTGATGAAAAAGAATAAAACCGGCAAGGGTTTCATACTCTTCCTCCTTCGGGAGATCCAATCCATACTTTTCATTCAGGTAGTCAATCTCTAACCGACCGGAAAAAATAAATTCCGATTCACTGATCTGCTTGTCGATTAATGCTGAAGTATCATGCTCATCTTCAATCTCACCAAAAATCTCTTCAAGAATATCTTCAATGGTTACCATTCCGGAAGTGCCTCCAAACTCATCAACCACCACAGCGATGCTCTTATTTTCTTCGACGAATAATTCGAGCAGTTTGTTTGCCGGCATAGTCTCGGGTACAATGGATACCGGAATAACTTTTGTTTTGATGCTTTCGGGGTTTTTAAACAGATCTTTTAAATGGAAATAACCGATAATATTGTCGATGTTCTCTTTATAGATCAGGATTTTTGACAAACCATTATCAATGAAGGCAAGTTTGAGTTCTTCCATGGAGCTGTTCTCTTCAAGAGCAATAATCTCAGTTCGGGGTACCATGCACTCCCTCATTTTTACATTCGAGAAGTCAAGAGCATTTTGAAAAATTTTGATATCATGCGCTTCTTCCTCTTCAGCCTCAACCATTTTCTGACTCTCACTGACCAGGGAATCCAGATCCAGTTTGCTGAACACCTGAATCTCCGGGTTTTCCATATTTTTTATGTTGAAAAAAAACCGTAACAGGATACTTCCCAAAAGGATCGTCAGTTTACTGACTGGATAAAAAAGTAAGAAAAAGAACAAAACAGGAAGACTTAACAGATTTAAGAATCCATTTGGATTTAGCCGGAATAATGCTTTTGGCAGGAACTCTGCTGAAATAAGGATAACAAATGTGGATAATACCGTTTGAATGAGCAGGATACTGATTTCCGATTCAGTTACCAGGGCAATAACGGGTTTAAGCAGAATCGCCATGAAGATTCCAAAAATTACAAGGGCGATATTGTTCCCGATCAACATGGTTACAATATATTGTCCTGGATTGGCTGTAAAAATGGAAATGATCCTGGAGGTAAAGGTATCCTGTTTCTTGTCCAGCTCAATTCTTAGCTTGTTGGCGGAGATAAAGGCAATTTCCATACCAGAGAAGAAAGCAGAAAACAGGATGGCGATAAGAATGATGAAAATCCCACTCATGTTGAATCAGATTTGTTATTCTTCTTTTCACTCTTTCTCATACTTCTTCTGAAGAAGAACATCAGGAATGCGATGAAAGAGATGATAAAAAGGGGATAACTCTCGCGGAATGATCCATCGACGTATGTTTTATGAATTCCTGTAACGACACTGATGATTGCTACAACAAACCAGACCGTTTCAAGTATCTTGTTCCGATTAAAATTCTTCTTCAAGGTAAAAGGTCCCCTTTGGTTTTTTAATGACCCAATCTGTAAAATCCTGATTCGCTTCAAGCCCTTCACCGAAAAGAACTTCGTCAGATGTGGTGATTTTTACAAACCGGGTGGAGTATATTAACCCTTTCTCTTCATCCCAGAAAAGAAGGTCCGTATTCAGCAACTCACCATTAACATTAATGGCAACAACACTATCCCTTGCCTCCCAGAGCTTCTGCATTTCATGGTAGATTGCAAAGTTGGCTGTGAGCTGTGAACTCACATTAGCCTGATCATCATAGAATAGTACCTCTATTCCTTGTGGAAATTCCATGTAAGGTTCACTTGCATTGCCGTAACGCCTCAACTCGGCTGCCTTAATACGTATCTGGATCTTTGCCGAATCGCTGTAAATACTTTCGACATGATAAATTGATTCGGTTGGCAAGTCAATAACACGGGTCAGGGTATTGATTACTTCAATATCGTTTTTACAGGAAAAAAAGAGCCATGTACTCACCATGGTGAGCAAAATGACACTTTTTGAATTACATACGGTAAGAGGATGATGGGTTGATCTGTCCAACACTATCTTGCTCTGACTATTGTTTTTTCATTGATCCAGCATTCAATTTGATACTCATCCCCTTCTTTATACCCATGGAAGAAGATGGTTTCAGTATCCGGGAAATACTGTGAGTAAAGAGAAATGTTCTTATTGGCGATTTCTGTCAGGTCGGGATCCACATTCTTGGCCTTGATAAAATAATCAACCGATAGCCAATATACCGCTTTCTCCCCCAGCTCGTCTTCACCACAGGCTTTACTGGCAGCATAAATGCTACCAATAAGAAGGTACGGATGCCCGGAAGAGGGATCGCACTCTTTTGCCCTAATGGCGTAAGTTCGTGCAAGAGAATGGTTCCCCAATTCCCGATAGGTAATATCACCAAGCTTTAAATAATATTTTGATTTCTCAATATCATCAGTCTCCAGTTCAATGGCTTCCTTGTAATACCTTGCTGCAGCTTCATATTTCTTGCGCTCATCGTTCATTTGGGCCAGTAAATAGGCAGACCTGGCAGTTGGCTCCTGTTTGTGGTATGCAGTAGATACCTCAAAATAAAATTCCGATTCCATGCATTGTGTCTGACCAAGCAGTTGAAGGATCTTTTTCATCAGGTCAAGATCATGTGGTGATTGCTTGAATTTCGGCGAAAACAACGTGATAAGCCCTTTACAAGTCGCTGCACCGCATGTGGCAAACACATTATCAACTGCCTCTTTTGCTTTTTGAAGGTTTTCATCATCCGGATCATTCGTGATCTGCTTATCAATAATTTCACTGATTAACGCGTAATTCTCAATAACCTTCTCCCCATCGATTCTTTCACCTTCAAATAGCGTGGCCGAGGCAGTCATAAAGATCACAAGAATGTCAATCTGTGACTTTTCATTTTGCAGCGAGATCGACCGCTTGATCATATCATACCCCTTCTGAACGTCATCCAAATTATCTCGCCTAATATCAAGGAAATCCTTGCCTTTTCTTCCAAGAACATACCCCTCCCTGCGGAAATACTTGATCCGTTGGTCGTAGATCAGCATGATGGTATCCAGGTAACTGTATTTGAGATCCAGATCTTTCTCTTTTGTCATCTTATCATCATACATTTTGACCCCATGAAGGTATATATTGGAACTTATTT
Source organism: uncultured Rikenellaceae bacterium (assembly GCA_964481765.1). Classification (GTDB taxonomy): domain Bacteria; phylum Bacteroidota; class Bacteroidia; order Bacteroidales; family VadinHA17. Next base: position 30,062 of record CAYZVJ010000021.1, read on the forward strand.
TGGGACATTCTTCAAAGACTATTTTCCAGTATTGTAACGCATCCTTATAATTGTCTTGTTTGTAATATTCAGAGTAAAGAGAAAAATTACGAACACACCGGATGCTGTCTTCACCGTGTCCATATTTGGAACCATCTTCAACGCCCTTTTGACCCAGTGAAGGAAAAGAATAAAAAGAGAATAACAGGATAAACAATGTGGTGAGTAATCTTGACTTCATTTTTTTAAATTTTTAATCAAATTTTCGTTTCCTGAACCAGATATCATATAAAGTTAAGCTAAAACATATTATTCCGTACCGCTCTTCAATTGAATTTCCCCCTTTTGTGCCCCTTTTCCCCAACTCAAAAGAAAGGTTAATCATTGAACGATTACGGTTCAATGGTAAACCAACTCCAAAACTTATGCCAAAATCTTTCAATTGCTCTCCTTCAAGCTGCAGGTAACTATTGGAATAGTACCCTCCAATCCTGTAATTAATGTGGTTCAGGTAATTTCTTAACGCAAACCGGTTGGGAACGAATTCCAACCCTGCATGGAGTGAATTGCTGTTGATCAGTGAATCGTTCTCTCCGAAAAAGATGGCATTAGACCAGCTTTGCCAGAAATAGTCGGCACCGATCGTCAATTTATCACCATAACGGAAGGTAAATCCAATGCCCAGGTTTCTTGGGATTACGATCTTTCCCTTCACACCACTGATATAATCCAGCGTGTCAATAAAGAGTATCCTGGTTGAGCTATAAAGAATATCCCGGGTTAGTGATTCAGTCTCTGCCTTGATGTTCCGTTCGTTATTTAAGACCGCACCAACCGTTAACTCAAATTTTTCTTTGAATGGATATGTATATTGAATTCCCAGATCAAACCCCAGATCTCCAAAGATTGATTTTTTAACAATATCGATAGAGGATGAATAATCCTGGTCAACAAATCCAAGCGACCTCGATCGTTCAAGGTTGCCGAAAAGATAAGATAGATTTATTCCCAAAGATAATCCCTTGAACAGATCAGCGCCAAATCCGGCAAAAAATTTGTGTACTCCACCTGAACCCTCATAAAGGTAGTTAATACCGCCAATTTCAGGATCGTATTCCGAATCTCCTTCGCGTGTCTGGTCCTCTATTTTGTAACTCAATGAGGAATAGGGAACAATCCCTGCAGCTGCCCCAAGCCATTTAGTTATGGGAAATGCAATAGAGAGGCTTTTAAAACTGATGTCTTTGCTAACGGCCGATTCCCCACTCATCGATAACTCAGATTGCTTCCCTACCATACCAAATTCAAACAGGAAGGATAAACTATCACGGGAACTCAATGATGCCGGATTCTGAAAATCAATAAATCCCGGATCCCGCATTCCCAGTGAAATTCCCCCCATCGCAATGTTCCGGGTGAACCCCATCCTCTGCTGATCACCTAACCCGAACCTGGAGTAAGGGGAATTGGTGGCTGCCTGCCCGAATGTTAATACCGGAACAAGAAACAGTATGAGGAGAAATATCCCTTTTTTATTGTTGAACATTAAAATTCAGAATTTCATTTAACCCGATGAGAACCAGATTTTGGTTCACAAAGATGCTATTTTTTAATTTTTTATCAAAAAAAAATGAATCTCCACCGGTTAGGATTACCTCCGGTTCTTTATAGATCGCTTTCATCATATCAATGAATCCATCAATTTCGAGGATCATCCCCTGCTGTACACCTGAAACAATTGCCGCTTCGGTGGTGTCTCCGACAACTGAAAATTTATCCTTTTCAATACAGAGGGGTAAAGATCCTGTAAAGTGATGCAAAGACTTGAATCGCATTTTTAATCCGGGAGAGATATTGCCCCCTACATATCGATTGTCTGCAGTAACCAGATCAAAGGTAAGGGCTGTACCGGTATCAATAACCAAAACGTCCTTACCAGGAAAGATATTGTTTGCTCCAACAGCAGCAGCGAGGCGATCCATCCCTAATGTGGCAGGTGTCCTGTAGGTATTGATGATGGGAAGGGGAGTACTCTCGGTTAGCCGGATAAAACGGGAGAATGCGCTCTCAAGGTAATTGATGAGGGGGGGATCAACCTCCCTGACAGCTGAGAGGATCGAATGTTTAATGCCAGCATGCTCTGATTGTATTCGACTCAATATCGAAATGGTCAGATTTTTAACCTGTTCTGATTTCCCGATCCTACCATTGCTAAATAGAGCCAGCTTGGTATTACTGTTTCCAATGTCGATGACCAGATTCATAGTGAACTGAAACAAAAATATAAATAATCTTTTTGAAATGTTGGTTTTATCTTGAAAGAGTATCTTCTTGATTAACAAATGACCGGATATTGAGTAAGACCTTCCGGGCATCCTGAATCCCCAAAACACCTTCAACCCGAAGGGTTAATTTCCCGTTTACCTCCTTGACCCTGAATCGGTCAGGATTTCGCCCGATGTATTGAATGATCTTGCTGAAAACAGGGGAACTGAAATAGGGGGAACTCTGGTCAGAAACAAAATGCAAAATCATGATGTTGTCCCGGATAATGATCTTCTCAAACCCTGATTGTATTGCTGTCCAGCGGAGAGGGACAATACTTAGCAGTTCTTTCCCTGACTCAGGAACCGGCCCAAAACGGTCGACCAGCTGATTCTCATACTTCAATAAATCATTTTCATTACGCAAATTGTCCAGGTCCCTGTAAAGCCTAAGCCTTTCTGAAACGTTGCTGATGTAATCATCCGGGAACATGAGTTCCAGATCTGTATCAATCAGGCAGTCCTGAACAAAAAGTACTTTTCCCAACTCTTTCTTGACCTGCTTGTCAGTACGTTGTTCTCTCGCGGGTTTTTGAAAATAGTTGCGAAACTCTTCCTCTTTAAGCTCTCCGATCGCTTCATCCAGAATCCTGTGATAGGTTTCAAACCCGATATTTGTTATGAAGCCACTCTGTTCACCCCCCAGCAAATTTCCTGCACCCCGGATGTCCAGATCCTGCATGGCAATGTTAAAACCGCTTCCCAGATCCGAGAACTCCTCAATCGCCCTCAGGCGCCGCCGGGCATCGGGAGTAAGCATCGAAAGGGGAGGAGCCAGAAGGTAGCAAAAAGCCTTCTTATTTGACCGTCCAACACGACCACGTAACTGATGAAGATCACTCAATCCAAAGTGGTGGGCATTGTTAATGATGATGGTGTTGGCGTTGGGAATGTCCAAACCAGCTTCAATGATCGTCGTTGCTATAAGTACATCATAATCCCCGTCAATAAAATCCAGCATGATATTTTCCAGCTTATTGCCAACCAACTGACCGTGGGCAACGGCTGTTCTGACCGAAGGAGAGATCCGGTTTATTAATGCCTCCATCTCAACAATATTCTCAACCCTGTTATGTATGAAAAATACCTGTCCGCTCCGGCTTACCTCATAGTCAATCGCTTCTTTTATCAAATCCTCATTGAAAGTGTGTAATTCAGTAAGAATGGGGTGACGGTTTGGAGGTGGTGTGTTGATTATGGACATATCCCTGACTCCCATCAATGAGAATTGAAGTGTGCGGGGAATTGGAGTTGCCGTTAATGTTAAGGTGTCAATATTGAGTTTTAATTTACGTAGCTTCTCCTTTGAAGCAACCCCGAATTTTTGCTCTTCATCAACGATCAACAACCCCAGATCTTTAAAAATCAAATCATTACCCAGAAGCCTGTGAGTGCCTATAACAATATCAACCTTCCCCTCAGCCAGGTTCTTCAGTGTGATCTTTTGTACAGAAGGTTTTTTTAGACGACTGATATAATCGATGGTGCACGGGAAGTCTCTTAACCGTTCCCTGAATGTATTATAATGCTGAAGTGCAAGAATGGTTGTTGGGACAAGTACAATCACCTGCTTGCTGTCAGTTACCGCTTTAAAAGCAGCTCTGATTGCAATCTCCGTTTTGCCAAAACCAACATCTCCGCATACCAACCGGTCCATCGAAGAGGAAGATTCCATCCCCTCTTTTACCGCGATCGTTGCTGACAATTGATCCGGTGTGTCTTCATATAAAAAGGAGGCTTCCAACTCATTCTGAAGGTAGGAATCCGGGGAGAAAGCAAATCCTTTTCCGGTTTTTCGTTTTGCATAGAGCATAATAAGCTCCCGTGCAATATCTTTGATCCTTCTTTTTGTCGACAGCTTAAGTTTGTTCCAGGCACCGGATCCCAGTTTGTGAATCCTGGGGGGTGTAGCCTCTTTTCCCTTGTATTTCGATATACGATGCAGGGCATGCAACCGCACAAAAAGAACATCCTGATCTTTATAAACAAGTTTCACTGCTTCCTGCAATTTTCCGTTAATATCAATCTTTTCCAACCCTCCAAATTGGCCTATGCCATGATCTGAATGAACGACATAATCTCCGGGGGATAAACTGGACAACTCCTTGACGGTTATTGCCTCACGCTTCGAGAAATTGCCGCGAAGCCTGAATTTATGATACCGTTCAAAAATCTGATGATCCGTGTAACAACATATCCTCAGATCGTGTTCAATAAAACCTTGGTGAAGAACCATGTTTACAGGAAGAAATTGAACCGTCGGATCAATATCCTGAAAAATGCTTTTCAACCGTTCAAACTGCCTTTCGTTATCCGAAAGGATAAGGTTGGTATAACCCGTTTCTGAGTTCTCAAGAAGGTTTTTGCACAGGATCTCGAAATTTTTGTTGAAAACCGGTTGGGCTGACGTTTTAAACTCAATGGTCAAATCAGGTTGGAAATCATCATACGGTTCAAAACTAATAACCGACTGGTTACGAATGCCGTTAAGTAGTTGATTGCCAGTTATAAGAAAATCCTCCTTCTGTGACACTCCCTGGTTCTGCTCAATCGTGGTCTGCTCGAACATTTCATTCACCCGGTCTTTGATAAAGGGTAGATTGTCTGCCCATATGATGACTCTGTCCGGGAGAAAATCAAGGAAGGATACCCTCGATTCCTTTGTTATGAGGTTGTGGGTATCTGGCACGATGGAAACCTCCTGTAAGGGTTGAATCGACAATTGATTATCAACCTGAAATGAGCGGATTGATGCTACATCGTTGCCAAAGAAATCGATCCTGAAGGGATGATCGCTTGCATAGGAAAAAACATCCAGTATTCCTCCCCGAATCGAATACTCCCCTGGTTCAGTAACAAAATCCGACCGCTCAAAACCAACTTTAATCATTTGTTTTTCAATCTCTTCAAGCATATAACTCTCTCCATCTCTAACCGTTATGCTGCTTTTGCCGAAGAGTGTTTTATCCACTACTTTTTCGATGAGTGCCTCGGGATAGGTTACGATTACCGGATTTTTTTCTCCCTGACTCAGGATAGTTAAAATTTCTGTACGAAGCACCAGATTGGAGGGATCTGTGTGTCCGTATTGAATCGATCTCTTATAAGATGAGGGGAAAAAGCAGATTGATTGATCGGGATTTAACGCAACAAGATCGTTGTGGAAGTAAGCTGCTTCTTCTTTGTCAGATAAAATGATCAGGTGACTACTGTCCGAACTGTTCAGATATGCTGAACAACAAATGCTGCGGGATGACCCCCTTAATCCGGTTATGTTGACCTTCACCAGGGAATGACGATCCAGGTGATCAACAAGATGACTGAATTCGGGGTGATCTGTGTAGATAGTATCTAACCGCTTTGTAATCAAGAGACTAATAGATTGTGTGAATGATTACATCGAACAGCAAGCAAAAGTAACAATTTAATCTCCGTTCCGGGTAAAAGCCCTCTGGTAAATCGGTAAAGCTAATTTTTGGTTGCCTGGTTATACAGATATTAACTTGAAAACTGGATACCCCCACTGAGGTTTAGGAACTCCTCAGCCTTGTCAACCATTTCTTTTGACCCGACATAAAAAGGTATTCTTTGATGCAGGGATTCCGGTTTAAGATCAAGAATCCTTCTGTGTCCATCGCTTGCTTTCCCTCGTGCCTGTTCAATAATGAATGCCATGGGATTGCATTCATAAACCAGGCGGAGTTTTCCATTCGGGAATGATTCGGTCTGAGGATAAATATAGATCCCTCCTTTCAGAAGATTCCGGTGAAAATCAGCAACCAGAGAACCTATATACCGGGAAGCATACGGTCTTTTCGTATCGCTATCTTTCTCCTGGCAAAACTTAATATACTTCTTTACACCATCCGGAAATTTTACATAATTACCTTCATTGATGGAATAGATAAACCCCTCTTCAGGGGAGACAATATCCGGATAGGATAGACAAAATTCACCGATGGACGGATCAAGAGTAAATCCGTTAACCCCATTTCCCGTAGTATATACCAGCATCGTAGAAGAACCATAAATAATGTAACCGGCGGCAACCTGTTTATCCCCTGTTTGCAGTAAATCTTCCAGCTTGGCTTTGGTACCCCTCTCCGAGATCCTGCGGTAGATCGAAAAAATAGTCCCGATAGAAACATTAACATCAATGTTTGATGACCCATCCAACGGATCAATACAAACAATGTAATTCCCGTCAAGGGACAATTCATCAATGAAAGTTACCATATCCGTTTTCTCTTCGGTTACCATTCCACAGCACTCCCCACTGGTTCGTAAAGCAGAAATGAATTGGTGATCTGCGTATACATCCAGCTTCTTCTGCTCCTCTCCCTGAACATTGGTGTTTCCTGATTCTCCAAGGATATCAACAAGACCGGCCATATTTATTTTTTTGTTGACCATTTTTGCAGCAACTCCAATATGATGAAGTAATCTGGACAGTTCCCCTTTTGCATACGGGAAATCCTTTTGACGTGCAATGATGAATTCATTTAAAGTTACAAAACCATAATTTCTAAAAGTCATGATGTGTAATATTTACGTTTTGAAATATAGATGGTAAATTTACTTCCGGTACTAATGCTTTACAACTAATTCTGACTCTTTCTTCATTTTTTATATTTTTGTTTTGTTAATACGGTATGGTATGCAGGTATTTAAATTTGGCGGTTCCGCTATAAAAAATGCAGGTGGTATAAGGAAACTGGCGAAGATAGTGAAAGCAAACCCGGAATGCCGGGTAATTGTTGTATCTGCTTTGGGAAAAACAACCAATGCTCTTGAAGAGCTATTCGGGTGCTATTTCGAGGGGAATGATGGCTGGATAGAACGATTAAACCAAATCAAACAATTTCATCTTGACATCGTTTCAGATCTGTTCGGCGAGAGCGACATTTCCCTGAAACGGGAATTGGAACACTACTTTTCAGAGCTTGCAGAACGATTGAATAGAAAACCGGGAAGTGATTATGACAGGGAGTATGATCAGATTGTCTCAGAAGGGGAGATCTGGGCGACCAGGATTGTTCATGCTTACCTGAACAGGCAGGGATTCAATACCAGGTGGCTGGATGCCAGGAAAATACTGGTAACCGATGCTGCATTCAGGGATGCAACGGTAGTTTGGAAAAAATCGATGAAATTGGTGAAACGGGAGATTAACCTGGCAGGAGATGAGGTGTCTGTTATCCAGGGGTTTATTGCAAGTACAGAGAATGGTTTAACAACTACTCTCGGTAGGGAAGGCTCTGACTTTACAGCTTCAATCCTGGGTAATATCCTTGATGCAGAATCTGTCACCTTGTGGAAAGACGTCCCCGGGGTATTGAATGCAGATCCGGAAAACTTTCCGAATCCGGAAAAACTGGACGAGATATCTTACCTGGAAGCTGTTGAACTGGCTTTCTTTGGAGCAAAAGTTATTCATCCCAAAACCATTAAACCGCTTTATAATAAAAACATCCCCCTGTTCATCAAATCGTTTGAACATCCAGACTCTATTGGGACAATCATCCATCGAATGGACTGGGATGTGGATATGATTCCCGTCTATGTAAAAAAGGATCATCAAATTTTGATAACCATACAACCTCGCGATTTTTCGTTTATGATTGAGCAGAGCTTTGGTCAGATCTTTAGTGCTTTCA
>CAYZVJ010000022.1:0-6528 GCA_964481765.1 uncultured Rikenellaceae bacterium
CCTTTGATTTTTATCAGGTTCATTATCAGGTTATTCAAGTCTTTTGTGCTATGGACGTAGAGATCGAGTGTGCCATCAAAGATGCCGTCATGAACTTCAATATTAACGGTTCTCATATTCACACTGAGTTCTTTGGAAATGACATTGGAAATTTCGTTGATCATGCCAATTCTGTCGATTCCCATAACGCGGACACTTGCCAGGAAAGAGAGAATTTTATGGGTTGTCCACTTTGCCGTCACTATTCGATTGCCTTCTCTGGACATGAGTTTGATGGCATTGGGGCATTTTGATCGGTGAATGATGATTTTATCATTTAGGTTTCTGTACCCGACCACATCATCACCGGGGATGGGGCTGCAGCATGTAGCCAGGGTATAGGTGGTTTCTGCGTCGTCGATATTTTCGCGCAGGATAAGGGGTGTTTTATAATCGAATTTTTGCTCTTTCGGCGGTATTTCTTCAACCGGTTCTTCTTTCTCCGTTGAAGATTTTCCAAACTGCAGTTCCCAATACCTGATCCATTTGTTTTTTGTTTTTTTCCGCAGCACTTTTTTAAGATCATCGAGGGTAATAAGACCGAGTCCAATTTTGCTGTACAGCTCATCTTTACTGATCACCTCGTATTCCGGGATCAGTTTTTTTAACACACGGGAGCTGGGCATCAGGTTAAATTCCTTTAATTTTTCTTCCAGGATCTTTTTTCCCTTTTCGATCCGGTTTTTAGTTTCAGATTTCAGGGAATTTTTAATGCTGGATTTCGCTTTGGCGGTAATCACATAATCGAGCCATTCGCGATGTGGTTTTTGCTTGTCGGATGTCAGTATCTCCACCTGATCGCCGCTGTTCAAAGTGTGGCTTAGGGCAACGAGCTTGTAATTTACTTTAGCCCCAATGGCTTTATTTCCTATTTCGGTATGGATCTCATAGGCAAAATCAAGGGCTGATGCGTTCTTAGGCAGGCTTTTTATCTGTCCTTTTGGAGTAAATACAAGGATTTCGGAAGCAAAAAGATTCAATTTAAACTCATCCAGGAATTCGAGGGCGTTGGAGAGGGGATCCTCGAGCAATTCCCGTATTTTTTTGATCCATTTATCCAGTTCTCCTTCCCCCGATCCGCTGTTTTTGTATTTCCAGTGGGCTGCATAACCCCGTTCAGCAATCTCTTCCATTCGGTTTGTTCGGATCTGTACTTCCACCCATTTCCCGTGAGGGCCCATAACGGTAACATGAAGGGCTTCATATCCATTGGCTTTTGGTGTACTTACCCAGTCGCGGATCCTGTCCGGTTTTGGCATATAAATATCCGTGATCATGGAGTAGATGCTCCAGCATTGTGTTTTTTCGGGAACATTTTTCTTCGGCTCAAAAATGATACGGATTGCCATGAGGTCATATACTTCCTCAAAAGGGACCCCCTTCCGCTGCATTTTGTTCCAGATTGAGGCGATTGATTTGGGTCTTCCATTGATATCGAACTTGTACTTGTTCGATTCGAGTTTTTCAATGATGGGCAGAGAGAAACGGTTGATCATGGTAACCCTTCTCTTCTCATTGTCCCTGATCTTGTTTTGGATTTCGGTATATACTTCCGGATGGTGGTATTTTAAACTCAGATCCTCCAATTCCGTTTTAATGGCATACAGGCCTAACCGGTGTGCAAGGGGGGCATACAGGTATACTGTTTCGCCTGCCACTTTCATTTGTTTGTTCGGAGGCATGGAATCGAGTGTCCGCATATTATGCAACCGGTCTGCCAGCTTGATGAGGATTACACGAACATCATCCGAAAGGGTAAGGAGCATTTTGCGGAAATTCTCAGCCTGGAGTGAGGACTTGTTGTCAAATACGCCTGCGATCTTGGTAAGGCCATCTATGATGGATGCGATCTTTTTTCCAAACTGATTTTCAATATCTTCCAGTGTATAATCCGTATCTTCAACAACATCGTGCATTAAAGCACAGGCAACTGATTTTGCACCCAGCCCGATTTCATGAGTAACGATTTTTGCAACCGCAATGGGATGGAGAATATAGGGTTCACCTGATCTCCTCCGCATGTTCTTGTGCGCTTCATTTGCCAGGTCAAACGCTTTCTTTATGAGCGTTCGGTCTGCCTCAGAATGACAACGCAAACAATGCTGGAGAAGATCTTCGAACTTCTCTTTTATCAGTTTCTTCTCTTTCAGGGTGAGTATGGACATCTACAACTCAAGGTAATGGTTAATGGAAAAACCATGCACAAATTTAATGAATTTTGAAACGCAATTGACTTCCCGATCGCACAGGATGTAATTTTTATTTTGGATAGATCAGGGTTATATGCCCGCTTTTCTCTATGATTTCACCTTCGTCACTTACAACACGGAGAAAATAGATATAAATACCCTCCGGTGCCGGTTTGTCCCCGTTTATTGTCCCATCCCATCCTCTCAGGGGATCAACAGACTCAAAAAGAAGGTCACCCCAACGATTCTGTATGGTTAACAGATACTGGCTTGGAGTAAATGACAGAATGGGTTTGAAGACATCATTTCTATTGTCAGCATTGGGTGTAAATGCGTTAGGGACAAATACTTTTACCGGTACCTCACCGCAGGAAATGTTTGATTTGGATAATCCGGTAATACCGTATGGATTCTGATTCCCTTCCATAGCTTCAACATAATAACAAAACCTGCCAGAAGGTGCTGTGTACTGGAAAGCCGAAATATCATCGAGATAGATAGTATCTGTTCCGGGAAGAGAAGCAACCAGTTCTGGCAGGAAGTCTCCGATCAAACGATAAATGGTACAGGTTTCAACTTTATCCAACCAGTCATAGTAAGGTTGCCAGGTTAACTCATTGATTATTTCCTGGTTTTTAACCGTCAGTACAATATTGCCTGCCACATTCGATTCTGCAACCACACTATCGCAGGCATTGATTGCTTTTAACCGGTAATAGTATTGTTGGGCAGGATTGTCAATCGTATCAATATACTTGATATTCCATGAAGACGGATTATTGAATTCGGTAACAACTTCTGTGAGGTTCGTGGTATCATTTCCTGTAAAGAGCCGAAATGTATATATCTCAGATTGAGAGTCGATGGTAAATGAGAGATGTATTTCGTTCCCGTTCTCCACACTTGCGTAATCAGCATTAATGTACTCCGGGATTTTGGGCATCTGGGTATAGGTACAGACCCTGTTTGATGTTGACACCCTGCCGTTACTATGGTTTGCCCGGATATGATAGCAATAGTTGGTATAGGATTCTATTCCCTGGTGAATATAATTTGTTGTGCCGGATTCAATGGTTTGTAACAGGCTGTCCGGGTTACCGTCAATGTTTACGATGACCTCATAATTCTCAAGCTCCTCATTCCATCCCAGGTAGGGAGTCCAGTCCAGGTTCACACGGATCAGGCAGGAGTCAAAAAAGAGTGCATTAAACATGGTCGTATGGGGTTCCGTTAGCGGACTTGGATTACCGGCTGTATCGTACGCTGCGATGACATACGATTCGGGGAAGAAATCGGCATTGGAGGAGGCATTGACATAGGATGTGGCAAGAGGGTTCCAGAGGGTATCGATGGCGATCCAGCTACTGTTTTTGTTGATGTAGATGATGTACGCCTCAACATCAGCTGAGGGACTTAATTCCCACTCCAACGATGCATTACCGGTAAGCGGATCAACACTAACGATCTGTAAATCCGGACTAATCGGTCTCTCCGTGTCCTGACCATAAGCAGGACCGGTTAACAGGTAACCGAGCAGGATCAGTAAAAGGATTTGCTGTATGTTATGCAGTACCATTTTCCCGAGATACAATAAAGAAACTCCGTTTTCAATCGTTTAGTATTTCCCGGCAACGATCTCAGTAAATGTCCCGGGTGCAAAATATTGATTTGCCAGATCGAGCAGCTGTTTTGCTGTGGTATTTTTTATCGTATCAATAGCTTTGTCATAATAGTCATAATCCAAACCGTATTCAATGACTGCTTTTAAACTTTCCGCCAGGGCAAACGGGCCATCGAACATTCTGATCAGTTCCCCCATGAGATAATGTTTTACAATTGTCAGTTCATCTTCCGGGATGATGGTGTCCCGCAGGATTTTAATTTCCTTATAGATCTCTTTCAGGGCAGCTTTGCATACATCTTTACCCACGTCCGACGCGATAACAAAATAGCCGGCATGGTGCATGGAAAGGATCATGGACCCGATACCGTAGGTATACCCTTTGTTTTCCCGTATGTTTTTCATCAGTCGTGATCCGAAGTATCCTCCCAGAATGGTATTCAAAATTTGCATAGTTGTAAAGTCGGGATGGTGCTTGTTAAAGAGCCTTTTTCCGATCCGGATTGCGGACTGGAACACCTTTTCCTTTTCAATAAGCAGCTTCTCAGGATTCATTTCCGGTACGTATGCAGCTCTGTTTTCGAACTGGTGGTCCTCTTCTATCCTGTTTTTTCCAAAATGATCATCGATGATGCGCTCCAGTCCGGTCCAAAGTTTACCTGAAACAATAATGCAGAACGGACGATTACGGTAATTCAGGTGGTAAAAGTCAGCCAGCATTGGGGATGTGACCCTGTGAAAATCCTCAACGACAATTTCCCTTCCATAGGGATGATCATTTCCGAAAATCGCCTTTAAGAATCCTGTTCGCGCTATGACTTTGACTTTCCCATTATCCTCGATGAACTGTTGTTCTGTCTTCCTGATATAGGTTTGAAATTCCCTGTCAGGGAATGTGGAATGAAACAGGATATCAGCCACAATCTCAAGTGTCTGTTCCAGGTATTTTGAAAGGGTATAAAGCACCAGGCTTCCGTTGTCTTTATCGGCATTTAGCTGAAAATAGGCACCATAGTATTCAAATGATTCGGCAATATTTTCAGCTGTCCTGTTTTCAGTACCCTCGCTCAGCATGGCATTGGAGGCGGTGGCAATTAATGGAGCAGGTTCAACGCAACTTCCCGCTCTGAACAGCAGCTCAATTCTCACCACTTCCTGTGTTCCTGCATTTATCGAATAGAGCGGGATACCGTTTGAGAGAACCATTTTTTCTGCACGGACATAGTCGATCTTTTCAACCGGTTCGATCCGCGGTATTTTCAGCCGGTTTGGTGCTTGCATCATTTCTCAGTCCCTTATGGGTTGTATTATTGTATCATGAATTATATTTCTCCACATTATCCAGAATTCCTTAACCGGTTTTGGCTTTGTAAAATAATGTTGAGCAATTGGTTGTTGCGAACAGCTCACTGGCAACGCTGGCAATTTGCTCACCTGTTACACTCCGGTATTTTTGCACTTCCGAATTGATATTCGAGGCATCTCCAAGCAATTCATGGAATGCAAGGCTTATCGATTTACTCAGTATGTTGATCTCTTCAAGGACCAGCGTGGATTCAATTCTGTTTTTCACCTTGTTCAGTTCTCTTTCAGGTACAGGATCATGTTTCAGCTTTTCCAGTTCTTTCATGATCTCTGTTTCCGCCCGTTCCATTTCCACTCCTTTTATCAGTTTTCCTGCTACAATAAATAATCCGGGATCAATATTTCCGGTGACGTAAGCATTCAGTTCACTGAATAGTCTTTGTTTCTGCACAAGGTGCTGGTATAATCTTGATGATTTTCCACTTGCAAGGATGTCGGAAATGATATCTGAAGCGTAAAAATCCGCATCGTTTCTCCGGCACATATGATACGCTTTGTATATGGCATCGTAAGGCACATCGCGCTGAACGGTTTTTCTTCTTTCGGATCGCTGCACCGGTTCTTCGGGGAGGTTTCTTTCAGGGACTGTTCTCTTTTCAATACCGGAAAACCATCGTTTTGTCAGGGTCTGTGCTTTCTTCCTTTCAATATTTCCTGCAATGACCAGGATTGCGTTATTCGGGGCATAATGGTTAAAGAAAAAATGTTTAACATCATCCAGTGCTGCTTCTTCGATATGTTGGATATTCTTACCGATGGTTGGCCACCGGTAGGGATGGAGTTTGTATGCCAGGGGGCTCATCAGTAACCAGACATCACCATAGGGTTGGTTCAGGTAACGCTGTTTATACTCTTCGATTACAACGTGTCTCTGGAGATCGAGGTTGTGCTGCGAGAAGTCAAGACAGAGCATCCGATCTGATTCGAGCCAGAATCCTGTTTCAACATTTTCCTTTGGCAGGGTAAGATAGTAATTGGTGATGTCATTGGTAGTAAAAGCATTATTTTCACCGCCGGCATTCTGCAGGGGTTGATCGTAGTTTGGGATGTGGATTGAACCGCCAAACATAAGGTGTTCGAACAGATGGGCAAAACCGGTTTTTTCAGGATGTTCATCCCGTGCCCCGACATTATACAGCAGATTTAGAGCAACAAGGGGAGTCGATGGATCAGGATGGATGATTACTTTCAGTCCATTATCGAGTTCAAATTTTTCCAGTTCTACCATGGCGGATTGTATGGATGGATTTTGCAGAACAGATCAGATTGAGAGCAGCTCCCGTTTTGCCTGGTGGAATTCGGACAGCAGGTTTT
>CAYZVJ010000022.1:6628-8435 GCA_964481765.1 uncultured Rikenellaceae bacterium
AAAAATAAGTCTTTCTCATCGTTTCTGAATTATCAGGGAAGTATTATCTTTGTTAACTTATGCATATTAACAGGTTACTGATCAAGCTTTTCCGTTGGAGAATAAAACACATTAATGACAGGCAGTTTGTTCTTATTCTGAGTGTTATTATTGGTTTCTCTGCGGGTTTTGGGGCTGTGATCATAAAAAACTCGGTTCACCTGATACAATCTTTATTAACCAGCGGTTTTGACAGGGAAGCCAATAACTATTTATATTTTCTTTTTCCAACGGTTGGTATTTTGCTCACGGTTCTGTTCGTTAAATTCATCCTCAGGCAGCCAGTGGGTCATGGGATCCCCGGTGTTCTCTATGCTATTTCACGAACCAACGGGAAGGTAAAACCTCACAACCTGTTTTCATCCATTATTACGAGTGCATTGACCGTGGGATTTGGAGGCTCTGTTGGGCTGGAGGGGCCTACTGTTGCCACCGGGGCTGCCTTTGGATCAAACCTTGGGAGGCTGTTGCGTTTAAATTACAGGCAAATCATCCTGATGCTGGGATGTGCCTCCGCAGGTGCCATGTCAGCCATTTTCAAAGCACCGATTGCAGCCATTGTTTTTGCGCTGGAAGTGATCATGCTGAACCTTTCCATGTCATCATTAGTCCCTTTATTAATCTCTTCAGTAACAGCTGCATTAACCTCCTACTTTTTTCTGGGACAGGATGTCTTGTATTCATTCGAACTGGAGCATACTTTCCAGATGGAAAATATCCCCTTTTACATCGTTATCGGTGTATTTTGTGGATTGGTATCGGTCTATTTTACACGGATGTACATGTTTGTTACAGGATTGTTTGATAAAATACATTCCTGGTATAATAAACTCTTACTGGGTGGTGTGATACTGGGTGTCCTGATCTTTTTTGTTCCATCCCTGTATGGGGAGGGATACCAGGCTATAAACAACTGCCTGAACGGAGACTTCTCCTACCTGTTCGATTATTCCTTATATTATGGTCAGCGTGATAATATTGTTGCCATGTTGATTATCCTGGTGGTCATTATCTTATTCAAAGTGGTGGCTACATCTGTCACGTTCGGCAGCGGGGGCGTGGGTGGAATATTTGCCCCTACTCTTTTTCTCGGTGCCAATTCCGGACTGTTTTTTGCAAAAGTGTGCAATCAACTGGGATTTGATATTCCGGAAAGTAATTTTGCCCTGGTGGGTATGGCCGGATTGCTTGCCGGAGTGATCCATGCACCCCTGACCGCTATATTCCTGATTGCTGAAGTGACAGGAGGATATGGACTGTTTATGCCGCTGATGATCACTGCTACGGTATCCTATGCCACCATCCGGATCTTTGAAACCAATTCTGTCTATACCATACAGCTGGCTAAGAGAGGGGAACTGATGACACACGACAGGGATAAAGCTGCTCTTTCGCTCATGAAGGTTGATAAGTTGATTGAACGAAACTTCAATACGATCGGTCCTGATGCAACCCTGGGGGAGCTGGTAAATGTGATCTCTAAATCGGCACGAAATATCTTCCCGGTTGTTGATGAAGATGGAATATTGCTGGGTGTGGTGTGGGTTAACGATATCCGACATATTGTCTTTAAGCAGGAGTTGTATAACACAACATTGGTCAGGGACCTGATGTTCATGCCCGAACCGTCGGTTTCCCCGGATGAATCGATGGAAGAGGTAGCTCAAAAATTCCAGACCTCCACCCATTATAACTTACCGGTTCTGAAAGATGGGAAATATGTTGGATTTGTCTCCAGGGCAAATGTTTTTTCTACCTACCGCTCGAT
>CAYZVJ010000022.1:8535-27572 GCA_964481765.1 uncultured Rikenellaceae bacterium
CAAATGTTTTTTCTACCTACCGCTCGATCATCCGCGATTTCTCGGAAGAATAAAAGAAAACAATCACGCAAAGCACGCTAAGAAAAAACACACACAAAGTCCGCAAAGAATAAACACATGCAAAGCCCATAAAGAGATAACCAAAATATGACAGAAAATGAAATTTCATATAAGATAATCGGTGTGGCAATTGATATGCACAAAAATACTGGTCCAGGTTTGCTTGAATCAGTCTACGAACATGCTCTTGCCTATGATTTAACTCAGATTGGGTTAAAAGTCAGGCAGCAGGTCCCGATGCCGTTCATATACAAAGATGTAAAACAAGAAGTTGGGTATCGAATTGACTTATTGGTTGAGGAAAAAGTAATCGTGGAAGTAAAATCTTTGGAGGCATTAGCTCCTGTTCATTTTGCACAGACCCTTACCTACCTAAAACTTTCAGGTTTGAAACTGGGCTTATTGATAAATTTCAACTGCAAGCTTTTGAAAGATAATATCCATAGAATTGTAAACAACCTATAATCGACATTAGTATACTCTCTTTGCGCCCTCTGCGAGTCCTTTGCGTTCTTTGCGTGAAAAAAAGCACGCAAAGCTAAGTTCGTAATTCATCTGACAAGTTGAAAAGTCCCCATTACCCTTCATTACCTGCAGGGTTTCAGGTTGTTAAAATTATCATAATCACCAGCAGGTATCAAGGTTGTATATTCACAAAATTGTTACTTTTGCGGCAGGTATGGAAAAAAAGAGTTTACTGACACGGTTCCTTATCTGGCGTATAAAGCATATCAGTCAGCGCCAATTGATCTACATCCTGAGTTTCGTTGTCGGGATCATCAGTGGATTGGCAGCTGTTCTGCTCAAAAACACGATACATTATACCCAGGTCCTGCTAACCCGCGGATTTGATGTCGAATCAGAAAGTTTCCTCTACCTGGCCTATCCGGTGTTTGGCATCCTGATCACGGTATTGTTTGTCCGCTATGTTGTTAAAGATAATATCAGTCATGGTGTTGCCCGCATCCTCTATGCCATTTCCAAGAAGAACAGCATTATTAAACCACACAACAACTATTCATCCATTCTCGCCACTACGGTTACGATTGGATTCGGAGGGTCAGTCGGTTCAGAGGCTCCGATTGTTCTGACCGGTGCATCCATCGGATCTACCATTGGAAGACTTTTGCGGCTAAACTACAAATCGATAACCCTGCTGGTCGGTTGTGGAGCTGCAGGAGCCATTGCGGGAATTTTCAAAGCCCCCATTGCCGGAATCGTTTTTACGCTTGAAGTGCTGATGCTTGATCTAACTATCTCATCCATTGTTCCCCTTTTAATCTCCTCTGTTACCGGAGCCACCATCGCTTTCTTTCTGATGGGTAAAGAGGTTCTTTTTTCCCACCATCTGACCGAACCGTTTATCCTGAACAATATACCCTTTTATATCCTTCTGGGGATCTTTGCAGGGTTGCTTTCCCTCTATTTTACCCGGATGACCATGTTCGTCGAATCTTCGTTCGGGAAACTGAAAAACCAATACATCAGACTACTTCTCGGAGGAGTATCACTGGGCGTTCTGATTTTTCTTTTTCCACCCCTGTATGGAGAGGGTTATACAACCATAACAGCCCTGCTGAATGGAGATACAGCCAGTGTGGTGGAGAACAGTTTTTTCTATGTTTTTCGTGATAATTACTGGTTATTACTGGGTTACCTTGCCATGATCATGGTATGTAAGGTTTTGGCCATGTCAGTAACAACCGGGGGAGGTGGTGTTGGTGGTATTTTTGCTCCCACGCTGTTCATGGGGGGCGTTACAGGATTCTTTTTCGCCCGGCTCATGAACGGTTTAGAGACAGTTCGCCTTACTGAAAGCAACTTTACCCTGGCAGGAATGGCAGGTCTTATGGCGGGTGTAATGCATGCACCACTGACTGCAATATTCCTGATTGCAGAGATCACCGGTGGATATGGTTTGCTTGTACCCCTGATCATAACATCAACCGTTTCGTTTATGACCATCATGTATTTTGAACCACATTCCATCTATACCAAGCGGCTTGCAAAAAGAGGCGAACTGATCACACACCACAAAGACAGGGCCATTCTGACCCTGATGAAATGGGACAGGGAAATTGAGAAAGACCTGAAGACCGTTCACCAGGATGACACACTGGGTGAGCTGGTAAAACGAATATCAAAATCGAAACGTAACCTTTTTCCCGTAATTGATGAAGAAAATCATTTGATTGGCGTTGTGCTTCTTGATCACGTCAGAGACATCATGTTTAACCGGGAGATGTACAATGATACCTATGTCCGTGACCTGATGGTCACTCCACCAACCTATGTTGTGCTTGAGGATACGATGGAAACCGTTATGGAGAAGTTCAATGAGAGTAATGAATGGAACCTGCCCGTTCTGGATGGAGATAAATACATCGGTTTTATCTCGAAATCAAGAATCTTTTCTGCTTACCGGAAAGTGCTTCAAAAGCATTCTGAAGAGTGATTTAATAGCTCTCTTTGGCAATCCTGTTTTTCCATAGGGACAAAAAAAAGGGCTTCCTAAAAAGTCCTTTAGAGGTTATCTTCAAAGATATCCTTTATGGCATCTTCTGCCGGTGATTACGACATATGTTTAACATTCAGTCCATACAGGATGATGAACAGAACCGGGAAGATCAATCCGATAAAGGCGAAGAAACCACCAAGGAAACTTCCAAATCCTACCATGATAAAGGAGACGATTACTGGCGCCAATTCCCCGACAATGTAAATATAATACCCTGTTTTCTTCAGATTCCACATCCAGAGAACACCCCAGAGGCACACCAGTGCTGCAAGTATACTCACAATGCCCATTGTGGATGCATGACTCAATGAATCTTTGACAATTTCAGCTCCAGGGGCTTCTTCATATCCCTCAATTGATTCAGCGGCTTCCATAAGCATGGACCCAGCACCTTTTGCGAAAAGGGAAATGAGGCCTTGAATTACCTGAATTCCAACTCCAATAAAACTCAGGATGCATAGAACAGTCAGAAAAGTAGGTCTTTCCTGTGTAGGTGCCGCTGGCTTTGGTTGTTCAACCGCTTCGGCTTTTGGTTCTTCTTGTGGTTCAGCTTTTTGCTCTTCCATGGGTTCTTTTTTTTCTTCTTCTTCCATAATATAAAATTTAGTAAGAGATTAGGTTGGATGATTAGGCTAAATGTAACTATGTTTTTTTTGAAATCAAAGAAATCTCTTCCAAAATTCTCATGAATACTTTAAATTTGAACTCTGTTACACGAAAGAACTACTTTACATGAAAAGAGATTCAGAGATTTTCAACCTTTTAGAAAAGGAGTATCAACGTCAGTTGAACGGAATTGAATTGATCGCTTCAGAGAATTTTGTAAGCCCACAGGTGCTTGAAGCAATGGGTTCGGTGCTCACCAATAAATATGCAGAGGGGTACCCCGGCCACCGCTATTATGGCGGGTGTGAAGTGGTGGATGAAAGCGAGCAGCTGGCTATTGACAGGGTAAAGGAACTTTTTGGTGCTGAATTTGCAAATGTTCAACCCCATTCCGGAGCACAGGCAAATGCGGCTGTATTCCTCACCATTCTAGAACCCGGCGATACATTTATGGGACTCGATCTTTCACATGGAGGCCACCTTTCACACGGATCACCGGTGAACCTTTCCGGAATTTTATACAGGCCGGTTGCCTATGGTGTGGATGAGAAAACCGGTTTGATCGACTACGATATGATGGAAGAGATAGCAAAAAGAGAAAAACCAAAAATGATCCTTGGCGGGGCATCCGCCTACTCCCGCGAGTGGGACTATAAACGGATGAGGGAGATTGCTGACGGAGTTGGCGCCCTGCTCATGGTAGATATGGCACATCCGGCTGGTTTAATCGCAGCCGGACTGCTTGACAATCCTCTTGAATACGCTCATGTTGTCACCTCCACCAACCATAAAACGTTGCGAGGACCCAGGGGTGGATTTATCCTGATCGGTAAAGATTATGAAAATCCATGGGGAAAAACCACAAAGAAAGGGGATATCCGGATGATGTCCTCACTGATCAACTCAGGGGTTTTCCCGGGAACACAGGGTGGACCGCTTGAACACATCATAGCTGCCAAAGCAGTTGCCTTTGGAGAGGCGTTAGAGCCCGAGTTCAAAGAGTATCAGGTCCAGGTGAAGAAAAATGCCAGTGTAATGGCTCAATCTTTTGTTGACCGTGGTTACCATGTTGTTTCCGGCGGAACGGATAACCACTCCATGCTTATCGATCTCAGGACTAAAGTCCCTGATATCACCGGTAAACTAGTTGAAAATACACTGGTAAAATCTGATATTACCGTCAATAAAAATATGGTCCCGTTTGATTCACGATCACCCTTTCAAACATCCGGCCTCAGACTGGGTACGCCCGCAATAACCACCCGGGGGCTCAAAGAGGAGCATATGGAAACTATCGTGGATCTGATCGACCGCGTTATAATGAATATTGAGGATGAAGAGAATCTGGTTGCAGTGAAAGAGGATGTGCATAAACTGATAAAAGGGTTTCCACTGTTTGCCTATTGATTCTTACGGGACAACCGTAATCATTGCTTTTTTGGCAAGTGATAAGCTAAACCTGGATCTCTTTGGTGACATGGCCAGGCAGTAATGAGATATAAAAAACTGTTTTAAAACAGAATGCTATCTGGAAACAGTTTTGATTATCAGTAGTCTTTAATCTATATACCAGTAGATTCGTATTATGATAAAAAACTATTTCCTGGTTGCTCTCCGTAATTTCAGACGATTCAAATTTTTCTCGTTCATTAATATTACCGGATTTGCAATAGGAATGGCATGTTCATTCCTGATCTTTATCTGGGTAAAAGATGAGCTTGGTTATGACCGGTTCCACGAAAATTATGAAGATCTTTACAGGTTAGTGGATCAGGTGGAAAATGCTGATGCATTGTTCAAAGCAGTAGTCACTCCATACCCGATGGCAGCCTACCTGAATGATGAAATCCCTGAGATCGTCAATTTCACCCGTATACGACCCTTTTCAAACAGCGTCCTGGTTGAATATGAATCGGTTGAAAACGAAGGATATGTGAAGCAGTTTTATGAGGGGAGAATTGTAGCTGCAGATTCGACTTTTTTTAACCTGTTTACTTATGAATTTCTTACAGGAGATCCTGATAAGGCTATTGTTGGGATGAACTCAATCGTAATCACGGAAAGTACCTCTTTGAAGTATTTTGGTGACGAGGATCCAATGGGAAAAACACTCTCGCTTTTTAATAAATCATGGATTGGAACAATTACTGCAGTGCTTAAAGATCCACCTTCAAATTCGCACATTCAATTTGATTTCATTATTCCATTTGCAAACTTTTTTGGTCCCGACTTAAGAACGGAATGGTATAATTATTACTATAACGCATATATACAACTTGCACCCGGCATAGATCCGGTGATCGTCAATCAGAAGATTGAAGATTCATTGAAAAAAAGGTCCCCGGATTCTGAAGTCAGGATTCAGGTTTACCTTCAGGCTTTGCGCGATGTTCATCTGAAATCTGATTTTGACATTGACTATAATAACAGTACATCGGAAATAAATAAAGATGTATATATATTCTCTATCATAGCAGTCTTTATTCTTTTTATTGCCTGCCTGAATTTTGTAAACCTTACTACAGCCAGATCAGGTACCCGGACAAGAGAGATAGGGATGCGAAAAATATCAGGGGCTTCACGATTGCGGTTAATTCAGCAGTTTTTTGGAGAATCTGTTTTCACAGCACTCATTGCTTTTGTCCTTGCATTTGTTATAGTCCTTCTACTGCTGAGTACATTTAATCAGTTAACAGGGAAATCCCTGGAGTTTGATCATATCCTGAATATCAATACGATTCTTATTTTTCTTGGGATAGCTTTGGTGGCCGGGTTTTTGTCCGGGATATATCCGGCCGTCCTTCTCTCTTCATTCCAGACGCTAAGTGTATTGAAAAATGAGGTCCAATCAGGCTTAAAAAAATCGGCATTCAGGAAAGCTCTGGTTCTGATACAGTTCTCTATTTCAATCATCCTTATCAGCAGCGTATTTATTGTTCAACGACAATTAGAATTTGTTCGCAAAACAGGTTTGGGCTATGAGAAGAAGAATTTGATCTATCTACCGGCACGTGGCAGGTACATGAATTATTATAATTCCTTTAAAACAAAACTTCTTCAGGATAATAACATCCAGGGTGTAACCATATCATCTGATATCCCTTTAAACACTATCCATCTCTGGGGTGGATTGGATTGGGAAGGGAAAAACCCGGATGATAACACCCTGATGAATTTTTATACTACTGATTTTGATTTAATCCCTACTCTTGGTATACAGTTAGCTTCCGGTCGTAATTTTTCATATCATTCAGATAGCATCAATTATGTCATAAATGAAACAGCTGCCCGGATAATGGAGAAGAAGGATCCTCTGAACCAATGGTTTTCTCAATCCGGTAATAGGGGAGTAATTATTGGAGTGGTTAAGGACTTTAATTTCAAGTCATTAAGAACAAAAGTAGAACCACTTGTCATCCGGGTAGGTGACTATTATCGTTATATTATCATCAGGATAAACGGCGTTGAAATTCAACGGACTATCGATCGCATCAAATCACTTTGGGAGGAATCAAATCCCGACTATCCCTTTGAATACCATTTCTTAGATGAGGATTATGAACAACTCTATCTTCCGGAAATGAGACTCCGTACGTTATTCACCTATTTCACTTTGCTGGCAGTTTTCATCTCCTGCCTCGGTTTGCTGGGGCTGGCCTCTTTTATGGCTCAGCAACGAACAAGAGAGATAGGCATTCGAAAAGTTCTGGGGAGCACTGTTCCAGGGATCATAAAGATGCTTTCCATGGAATTCACCCGGTGGGTAATATATGCAAACGTTATTGCGATTCCTGTGGCATGGATTCTTATGAATAAATGGTTGGAGAATTTTGCTTACCGGACCAATACGCCCTGGTGGATATTTGTTATAGCAGGTGCCCTGTCTTTGATCATTGCATTGATTACCATAAGTGTCCAGTCCTACCAGGCAGCTCTCACCAACCCTGCAGACGCCATCCGGCAAGAATGATTTTGCTGATTACCGGGAGTGGATTATGGGGAATGTCCTATCCGATTCTCGATAAAATCATGCATCTTTGATCTTTGTAAAACAGTCACCCGAATCATGGAATGGTATGTATATATTGCTGTTATCGGTGTTGGCGTAGTAGCAGGTTTTGTTAATACACTCGCGGGAAGTGGTTCGTTACTGACCCTGCCGTTATTGATGTTTCTTGGATTACCTGCAAATGTTGCAAATGGGACCAACCGGATAGCCATATTGCTTCAGAATGTTGTTGGGGTTGGCAGTTTCCGTCAGCAAAAGATCATCGATTTAAAGGAGGGACTATGGCTTGCTGTTCCGGCAATTGTCGGTTCCCTGGTGGGTGCAGGAATTGCTATTAATTTTAATGAAGAGATCATGGAAAAGACCATTGCCGGTCTTTTATTATTCATGTTTTTCATTATCATTTTCAAGCCTGAAAAATGGATAAAGGGACAGGAAGGAAGGTATTCAACGAAACCAACCCTGGTAAATAGCGTTGTTTTTTTTCTCATCGGAATATATGGCGGGTTTATTCAGGCCGGGGTGGGATTCTTCCTGCTGGCAGGATTGGTATTGGGTGTAGGAGCTGATCTTGTCAAAGCCAATGCCCTGAAGTTGTTCATCATCCTGTTGTATACTCCCTTTGCGCTGGCCATATTCATGATTCATGGGCAGGTTGATTACAAGTTGGGATTGATTCTGGCGGTTGGGAACATGATCGGATCCTTCATTGGAACCCGTGTAGCCGTAAGCTGGGGCCCCAGGTTTGTGCGGATCATACTCCTGGCAGCACTCTTCTTTTCTTCGCTGAAACTTCTTGGGTTCTTTACTCTTCTGGCAAGTTGGATTAAGTAAAGATGAATTGGATGGTGGAGGAATTAACCCGCATTATTTATGAATAATGCCGGTTAATATTCCTCTTTGACTGAAACACGGCCAAACTTCCAGTAGATGATCGGCATCACTAACAGATTGAGCAAAGCGGAAGTGATTAATCCTCCCAATATTACCAGTGCCATTGGGTATTCAATTTCCTGTCCCGGACGATTTCCCCCCACAACAATTGCAAGCAGTGCGAGTGCAGTTGTTATGGCTGTCAGAAGGATTGGCATCAGACGTTCTCTGGCACCCCGAATAATGAGAGACAGACCGAATTCTTCCCCCTCAATGAGTTCCAGGTGGCGGTAATGGCTGATCAGCATGATGCTGTTCCTGGCTGCTATACCTAAAACAGTAATAAACCCGATCAATGAACCCAGGGAGAGAACCGCTCCACTCAGGATAGCTGAAATCACACCACCGGTCAGGGCAAACGGTAAACCTGAAAATACCAGGATTGCCAGACGGGCGGATCCAAAATCTGAGAGGAGTATTATAAATATTCCAATGAGTACCAGGAGTGACAGTGCCAGGATGCGGTTCTTAGCTTCCTGCTGAGCCGCATACTCTCCCAGAAGTTCGGGATGATAGCCCCTGTCAAATGGAACATTTTCCAACCTGGATTGTATTTCTTCTGCAACTTTACTGAGGTCACGGCCTTTTACATTGCATGTTACCTCTGTGTACCTTGAAGCAAATTCACGGGTGATCTGGTTGGGTACAGGTAAAATCAGGACATCTGCCACTTCGTTCAGCGGGACAAGTCCTCCTGTGGGAATATCCAGCATCAGTGTTTGAAGGGCATTGATATCGGATCGAACTTCCGGTACTCCCCAGACAACAACGTCAAAAATATTCTGGTTTTCAAAAAATTCGCCAACCTTGGTCCCTTTCTGATAGATGTTTACTGTTTCCCTGATGTTTCCGGCTGTCAGGCCATATTGTAATGCTTTTTCGGGTTTAACCCTGACTTCAATCTGGGGCACCATATCCTGAGGTTGTACTTTAAGATCAACTATGCCGGGAACATCCATGATGGCATCTCTAACCTCATCGGCTTTATTTCGTATGATTTCCAGGTCATCTCCATATATCCGGATTACCAGGGTTGCACTTGATCCGGTAAGGACCTCTTTGATTCGTTCACGAAGATACGTTAACAGATCGCGGTAAAGACCGGGGTATCCATTCACAACTTCCTGGATTTTATCCACCGTTTTACTGTATTTAACATCCGTGTCAAGGCTAATCCAGAGCTCCGTGAAGTTTGGACCGACCACCTCATCTGCAATTTCTGCCCGGCCGATATGTGCACCGAAATTTCTCACACCGGGGATGGAACGCAATTCTTTGCTTACCCGGATGGTGATCCGGTCCATAGCCTCCAGGGAGGTACCGGGTTTTTCCACCCAGTGCATGAGGAAATCGTATTCTTTAAAATCGGGAAGAAATTCCTCGCCGAGGAATGGAAGAGAAACCAGTGTTGCAAGCAATACAATACTTATGATGATAAATAGCCGCTTTGGATACCGCACGATATGAGACAGCAGTTTTTCATACCAGGATTTTAGCCGTATCATTACAGCTGTCTCCTTTTTTTCCGAAGCTCTGGGAAGCAGAATCAGTGAAAGGGCGGGAGTTAGAATTAATGCAACCATGAGGGAAGACATGATGGCAAGGATGTAGGAAAAAGCAAGCGGCCGAAAAAAGGAACCTGCCAATCCGGTAAGAAAAAATACAGGCATCAGTACCAGCGCTACGATAAGGCTTCCATAGACTACAGCACTTCTTACTTCGAGAGATGCATTCAGCACGACACTGAATGCTGAATTGGGATGGCCAGCTTCCCTGTTTTGTCTGAGCCGCCGCATGATATTTTCTACATCTATAATCGCATCATCCACCAGTTCGCCAAGGGCAATGATAAGACCTGCCAGAACCATGGTATTGATTGTTCCACCCTGGTAATTCAGTATCAGCGCAGCTGTAATGAGTGATGCAGGAATGGCAAGAACACTGATCAGGGCTGTTCTCCAATCATTCAGGGAGAATGCCAGTACAGCAATCACAAGGATACAACCGATCAATAAAGCACGGTTCAGATTTCGAAGCGACATCTCAATGAAGGTGGCCGGACGAAAGATTGTTGGATCAATTTCAATATCCTTCAGACCGGGTTTTAAGGCTTCCAGGGTTTTCTCTATCTGACGGGTTACTTCCAGTGTATTACCCCAGGGTTGTTTTTCGACAATGAGCAAAAGCCCGGGCTGGTCATTTACGATCGCATCGCCAATAGGAGGAGGAGAACCCTCCACAATCTCAGCCAGGTCACCCAGCTTTATGGGAACTCCATTGCGCACGGTTACAGGAACATTAAACAGGTCTTCGGGAGATTTTACCGTGGAAACAAAAGATATGGCCAATCGTTGATTGGGAGTATCCATGAAACCTCCGCCGCCTATTTCAGCTGCCTTTTTTACTGCCGATAGCACTTCGCTGGTCGTAACACCGTGAGTTTGCAGGTGGTTAGGATTGATCAATACCTGTATCTGGCGGTCTCTCTGTCCCCATATAGCCACATTTGCCACACCTGGAATTGCCATCAACCGTGGACGGATAGTCCATTTTGCCAGCGTTGTCATATCCATTTGGGAAAGAGAGTCTGATGTGATCCCGATTTTCAGAACCCGGCTGGTTGAAGAAAGGGGTGATAACATCACCGGTGGTTTGGCAACACCCGGCAGTTTGCCGGAGATAACAGTTAGGCGTTCCTGAACCATTTGGCGGGCCTGCATGAGGTCGGTCCCATTTTCAAAATAGAGTACAACGGAGGATAATCCGAGAACAGATTTTGAACGGATGCGCTTCAGCCAGGAAACTCCATTCATGGCATTTTCAATCGGAACGGTAACCAGGATTTCCACTTCTGCGGTGGATAATCCGGGTGCTTCTGTTTGTATCTCAACCAGGGGAGGGGCAAACTCAGGAAAAACGTCAAAATGGGTCCGGCTCACGATCCGGGTACCGGCAACCAGAAGGATAACCATCAGGATTACGACAGCCACCCGTAAACGTAATGCAGTTGATATGAGCCACCTCATTACTTCCCTCCTCCAAATTCTGTTCCGTACAGTTCAGCTACGCCGGTACATACAACATCATCACCGGCTTGAACTCCCCGTGTCAATACCGCCAATGTATCGGAAACATGACTGAGTTCAACTCTTGTGCGGGTATACAGCTGCAGATCCGATTTAACATAGACCCAACTTCCCCCATACATATCGTATATTATTGAAGAATAGGGTACTACCAGACTTTTTCCTGCTGATTTCAAGGTGAGTGTTACACTCACTTTCTGGCCAGCCCTGAAAAGACCCCCCTTATTGTCAACTTCATAGTAAAGATCAGATGAAGCACTTCCTGCATCACTGCGCATGGGCCCGTGAATTGGATTGGCATGAATGAACCCAGCTTTGTCATCCTTTCCCATTGCTGAAATGGAAGCTTTCCGGTTTGGGTCAACATTCAGGACATCCCCGGAATAAACAGGAACACGAACCCAGAAACGATCCATGGGTGTAACTTCGAACATGACATAGGATGCACTAATGGTTTGGCCCCGTGTAACAAACATATTCTGGATAACACCATTTACAGGGGATTCAACATGATACGTTGAGAGATCCATTGCAACAGAATCGAGATCCCTTCCCTGATAAAGGTTAAGCCTTCCCCTGGATGCATTGAGTGACGCTTCTGATCTGGCCAGACGAGCCTGTGTGGCTTCAAACGCCTTTTCACTGATTGCTTTAGTGGTGAGAAGGTGCTCGGCCCGCTCTGCTTCAGCCAGAATGACATCGTATTCCATTTGTTTTACCCTTACTTCCTCCTGTGCACTGATGATATCCATTTCCGGTGGAATAAGGATCAGACGCATTACTTCCTGCCCTTTTTTGACGAATGATCCTGCAATAGGGAAATAACCGCTTTGTGCTCCTATGACAGTACCGGCAACAGGTGCTGTAGCTTTAACATCCTGGCCGGGAGGGGACATGATCTCTCCACCAATGGTAAGTATTTTTGGCATATTTTTTAATTCCACCGGTCTTGTTTCAATGCCAAGCCGAACTTCAGCTTCCGGTGTAAGGTGTACCTCCGTTAGTGTATTTTCCTTTACCTGGTTTTTTACCACTGCAGGTTTCTGAGTATTTTCCCCTTCGTGATTGCTGTTGCTGCATCCGGTGAAACTGAGAATGAATACCAACGAAAGGTATCTGAGTATAAATGGGTGTAATTCAAATCTTAGATCCATTTTCTTTTGTTGTTATGTCTCCTAAAAAGGTATCGTTTTCCAGCCAATACTATAATACAGGTTCGCCATATTTATTCTTGTATCTGCTTCAGCTGCAATGAACCGTAAACGGGCATTCATGAATTGCCTCTTATATTCCAGGAATTCCAGGTATGAGATCTCTCCTGCAAGGTATGCCGATTCCCCATTATCAACAGCACTTTTTGCTTTGGGTAAGATTTCATTATTGAGCATTTCATACGTTGAGCGGGCTGCCAGGTAACCCTGGTATGCTTCAAGTATTTCTTTTCGAATGGACTGTTGTATGACAAGATAATGATTTGCTGCCCGTTCAATCTCAGTTCGGGCTCTTTCTGTTCCGCCCTGGTTGAAATAGAACAATGGAATGGTTATTTGTCCACCCGGTCCCATTTCAAATCCTTGTTTTCCTTCTGCATTGGCATCCAGCATGGCACTCAGGTTAAAAATTTTTGATTTTTCCCATCCGAGCTGTTTGCCGGCTATTTCGATTTCAAGTTCAGCTGCCCTGATATCGGGACGGCAGGCAAGTGCCGTTTTAATAATCTCTTCAGGTTCGGGCATTTCCGATAACTGGAAAGGGCCTGGAGCAATCTGAATATCGGTGTGTTCAGATATTAATCCAAGGAGCGCTAAAAACCGGATTTTTTGTATTTCCGCATCCCGCCGTGCCTGCAATACGTTTTCTCTTGTCCGTGAAGTTGCCAGATAAAATGCAGTTTCTTCCAATTCACTAATGTCTCCGATCAGACGCCGTGCAGAAGCAATTTCAGCAATTTCAGTATCCAGGGTTACTTCGTCTTCCAGGATTTTGAGTTGCTCCTGGGTTTTGTTCAAATTCGCAAATGAAATGTATACGTCTCGTACCAGTGCAAGACCATTCTGAATCAGGTTTTCGGCGACTTTTTCACTATTCAGTTTGGCAGATGCAACTCTAAAGGGTCGCTGCCAGAGCATGTCAATAGCATAGGAAAGTGTAAATTCCAGCTGTTTTGGTCCGAGGGGGAAAAGCAGGGAAAAAGCAGGATTGTTGATCATGCCTGCTTCGATCAGGTCGGCCCGGGCAAAGCCCAGGACAGCCAGATCGACCTGAAGCTGAGGATTATTCCATAGTGCTATGGCTACGGACTCTTCCTCTGTTATGCTATCTTCAAACAAAACACCCGGAGGGAAACTGATGGAATCAGAAAATTCAGCCGGAAAGCCGAAACCGGACCGCTTTTCAATGTTATCTGAAACGTATTTTTCATTATATGGAGTGCGGGTAACACACCCTGACATGATCAGGAGCAGGATGGTTCCCTGCATGAATCTCATTATGTGTGTTATTGATGTCAATAGTGGTTGAAAATGATACGCTTCACGCTCTTGAAAATTAGGAAAAAAAACAAGAATATAATAATCCTTTGGGATCAGTGTGATTCACTTGCGAGATAATGTGTAGTCAAAGGTTCCTGCATCACACTCCTTTTTTACTGCAGCAAAAAATGGTAGGTGATGGTTCCTTTTTGAAAAGCCGGGGCATCGGGTTTGCGGTCGAATTTTGCTGCCAGGGCCGCTTTTTTAGCAGCAGCCATCAGATGTTCATTTAATGTGGTGGAGCCTTTCACTCCGGGATTGGCAGCAGTCACATTACCGTTGCTGTCTACAGTGACTTCCACGACAACAATTCCTTCCACCTGGTAGTTGTATTCGGGTTTAGGAAGTGATTGTGGGGTTCTTCCCTCCAGGCTGAATGAGATCCCTTCATCCCCCAGTCCGCCGGGACCACCCGTATGGCTTGTTGCATCAACGGCTCCGTCCTGATGGCCCTGGTTCCCGGTTCCGCCTGTTTCTCCTTCGCTTTTGCTGGTGTTATCCGCGTTATTCCGGGCACCTTCCAGGGCATTTCTCGTTCTGTTCTGGATCTCTTCAATCTGCCGTTGTTCCTTCTCCAGTCTCTGTCTTTCCAGCTCTTCCTGTCGCTGTCTTTCGAGTTCCTCCTGACGTTCCCGTTCTATTCTTTCAGCTTCCGGATCTTTTTCAGGGGCAGCCTGAACCTCGGGAGCCTCTTCCAGGTCCTGGGTAAGGATATCCTCTTCGGCAGATTCAGATGCAGCATCCTCTGCCGAACTGGCTTCCGGGACCGAAATAGTTTCCAGCGGTGGTTGGGCAGCTGCTGAGGGTTCAATCAAGCCGGATCCGTCATCATCCACTCCAAAGTTGATCAATATTCCCTCCTCCTCAGGCAAAGGCAGTGGTGTTGTAAATCCAAAAATAATGAAGACAACTGCCAGAATAATGTGGAACACGATGGTTCCGAAAAGACCCTTCCTGTGTTCAATGAAGATGTTTTTCATTGTTATCTGGGGCTGGTAGCCAGAATTAGTTTGAATTCGTTCCTTTTAGCAATATTCATTACCTTGACTACATGCTCGATGGGAACGCTGCGCTCGGCATGCAGTGATATATAAATATCTGTATTCCCTCCAATTCTTTCCTGCAAAACCCGTTCCAAATCATTCACATCTACGGGTACGTTTTCAACATAAAACTGTAAATCACGCGTAATGGAAACCGTTGTAAGGGGTTTTGCTGAGGTTTGATAACTGCTTTGTGGCAGCAGAAGCTTCAGGGCAGTTGGATGAATCAGTGTGGAGGTGATCATAAAAAAGATGAGCAGAAGGAAAATAATATCTGCCATACCGGGAAGGCTGAAAGTAAAGCTGACCTTATTTCTGGTTTGCAATGCCATGGTTCTGTTTATCAAATTAATGTTAATCCCATGCCTGGGCAACAGGGCTGTTTAAGCGGCAAGTATAATCAGCTTACCGGCTCATTCAGCAGGTCCATGAATTCAGTTGCCTTGGCTTCCAGTTGATTCACCACCTTTTCAACGCGTGCAACAAGAATGTTGTATGCAAAATAGGCTATGATACCGACGATCAAACCTGCGACAGTAGTAACAAGTGCCGTATAGATGCCATTTGAAAGGGTAGAAACATCGATGTTACTGCCTGCAGTTGACATATCATAAAAAGCACGTATCATTCCAATGACCGTTCCAAGGAATCCGATCATTGGAGCGGCACCTGCAACCGTAGCCAGTGTAGGCAATCCCCTCTCAAGCTTGTAAATTTCCAGTTTACCTACATTCTCGATGGCTGCACTGACATCATTCAGGGGTCTGCCTATTCTTCGGATCCCTTTTTCAATCATGCGTGCCACAGGATTGTTGGTTGATTCGCACAGTGTTAATGCAGATTCCACCTTGCCATCATGAATATAATCCTTGATCCTGTTCATAAAATGGAGATCTTCACCCGTGGCTTTGCGGATGACAAAAAACCGTTCCACAAAAATATACACTGCAATTACAGAGAGCAGGATAATGGGCACCATAACCCATCCTCCCTTAAAGGCAAGATCCCAGTAAGAGAGTGTGATTTCCTGTGCTTCTTCAACGGTGGCGGAGACCGTATCTGATAAATTAATCTGAGGGAAAAGAAATAAGTTACTCATTTCTGAATATTTGGTTATGCGAAGTTATAAAAAAAACGGGTTCAATATCCGTTTAGTATATTCTCTATTGCAGATTGGCAACATTACAGTGCGAACGAGAGATAGTACACACCGGCTCCTGCAAGATAGCCAAGAAGTGCCAGCAGGGATATCCGCTTCAGGTACCAGATAAAATCTATCTTTTCCATTCCCATTGCAGCGACACCTGCAGCAGAACCGATGATCAGAATACTGCCGCCAGTCCCTGCACAATAAGCCAGAAACTCCCAGAATATACCGTCCTGTACAAAAAAGCGGGCGTATTCCTGGGCTGCCGGATCAGTCATCAGGTTAATGAAGCCATAGGTGTGGACAGGATACATGCCCATGGCACCGGCAACAAGGGGGACATTGTCAACGACGGCGCTTAGAATCCCGATTGCCATGTCAATGAGATAGACATTGTGCAATTTTTCATCCAGGAAACCGGCCAATATCTTCAGGTGTCCGGCGGATTGAAGACTGGCAACGGCAGAAAGGATACCGAGGAAGAAGAAAATGGTTGGAACATCCACCTTTCGTAAAATATTCACCACCGTAAGTTTTGACCGCTTTTCAAGCGTCGAGCTCTGGTGCAGGATCTCTGTTATGACCCACATATTACCCAGTCCCAATAACATTCCCATATAGGGAGGAAGGTGTGTCAGTGTTTTAAAAACCGGTACAAACAGCAATGAACCGACTCCAAGGACGAAAATAAATGTCCGTTCGAATTTAGTGGTCTCTCCCTTTGTTGTTACGTCGACAACCTTTGAAGCAGGACGTTGGACTGTTCCCCCCATAAAAAAGGAGACAATAATCAGCGGCACTACCAACGTTGCTAAACTGGGTAGAAACACTCTTAAAATAATCCTTACGGTTGTGACCTGTCCCCCAACCCATAACATAATGGTTGTTACATCACCGATCGGAGACCAGGCTCCACCGGCATTGGCTGCCAGAACCACCATACTGGCAAAAAACCAACGATCTTTCTTATCTCCTATAAGTTTTCTCAACAGGGCAACCATGACAATGGTTGTAGTCAGGTTATCCAGTGCAGCAGACATAAAGAACGTGATCATGCTCAGGATCCACAATAGCTTAACCCGGTTGGTAGTTCTGATTTTATCGGTGATGATCCGGAATCCTTCGTGGGTATCGATAATTTCAACAATTGTCATGGCTCCCAGGAGGAAGAACAGAATTTCTGATATTTCTCCCAGGTGGTGAATTACCTCATGCTCAGTGATAAACTCGATGTACTGGTGAAATGAGCTCATGCTGGCAACATCTGCATTCTGTTCCAGGAATTCCCGGAAAGAATCACTTCCCGGAAGAATATTGCCTGCTCCAACGATGTATAGAACCCAGAGAATAACTCCGGTAAGCAGGGCAGATGCAGCCTTGTCAATTTTGAGTGGATGTTCCAGGGCAATAGCTGTATACCCCAGAATAAAAACCACAACCATTGCTATAAACATATCTCTGCTATCCGGTTTTTTTGTTGCAACAAAAATAGAAATATTTGGTCAGGTAATCCTGAATACTGTAACTTTGAAAGCTGCGAATTTACAGAAAATATTAACAACGGTTATCCGTTCTGTTGAAAAACTAAAAAAACCTGCAACTAATTTGAAGGCGCTGTTCAGCGCTCCTCCTTTTTGGAAAAAAGCTTGCTCCAATACCTGTTCATTAACTCATTAAAACTATTGAAGTCCTCACGGTAAAACAAACCAATACCCTGAGTATAGGGAGCCAGCTCATACAACCGGTTGTCATTGGCTCTGTTAAACGCCTTCATCCTGAGTTTCCCACTCTGTGTTAATTTGATATCGACAGAAAAATCACCCACGATGTTGGAGGTGTTTTCTGATGATTCGCCCGAAGGGGCATTCTGTGTTTCCACATTTTGTCCTCCCACACCCAGGTTTGTATTTATGGTTACCCGGTCGTTAAGCAACTGGGTTGATAATGCTACCTCGACCTGATTGGTGGTAATTGCATCCCCCGGCATGTAGCTGAAACCGATGTCAAAATCATTGCTGATCTGTGATAGCCAATAACTCAGCTGATTCGATAACAGTTCGCTGGTGGTTACCCCGACAGCAGGAGCGTAATCCGATGTCCTGGAATGTTGGTCCGCTGAAGATACCAGGTTGGGATCGGGCAGGAAACTGTTAATAACCAGCAGTGAAAGAAACTGTTTGCTTATTTTATCTTCCGTATTCAACGAATTTCCCAACAGGGTTTTTGTCTCCTCATCAGCAGTAGGGAGAAGGATATCAAGCTTGATATCCGGATTCGTCAGTTTATTGGACAGGTTTAACTGACACTCGACGGGATATCGTTTGCTATAGGACTCATCGTTAAAGAGGTTTCGAAGCGATGTTCTGACGTTATAGACTGCCTGCAGGTTAATGTAAGCATCCGCCGGGTCTCCGTTCCAGGTAATGGTACCCCCTTTTCGTACGGTGAATCTCTTGTTGATCACATTCTGAAGCGTAAAGAGATAATCTCCCCTTTCAATCTGGTAGTCACCATAGATGCGGAAGTCTCCAAAGGTATTGATCAACAGGTTTATATTTCCCGATCCGGTGGCTTTTATGATATCTCCGATTTTTGAATCGAATACCAGCTGGACTTCCGCTTCGGGAGTTACTTCAAGGTCAAATTTCATTTCTATGCCTGACAGGTCAACTTCGTACCGCTTACTTTCCTTTTCCATAGTTTCCTGAACGCCTGTGTTAATAAAGGTTACAAAATTATATGCGGCAACATCCCCTTCCGGATTCAAGGGTATGAAAAACCGGGTACCGTTCTCGGTTTTTGCCGAAACATCGAGCATCAGGTTTTTTGGAGGACCTGTAATCTTAACAATCCCGGTTCCATAGGCAGTGCCAAAAAAATCATCATTATCCTCTTCACTGGTTGACAGGAAGAGGAATTTTTGGGGTTCAAGCGTGATGTTAAAAGCAAAATTTCTGAAATATTCATTCGATATGGTTCCTCTGGTCATAGCAACATTTCCGTAAGGATCAAAAACCTGCACATCACTGAACGAGATGATGTTATCGGAAATGGTAAACTCATCCGTAAAATTATACTTCGTTTGCAGGTAATCGATGATAAAG
>CAYZVJ010000022.1:27672-37446 GCA_964481765.1 uncultured Rikenellaceae bacterium
AATGGTAAACTCATCCGTAAAATTATACTTCGTTTGCAGGTAATCGATGATAAAGGAGGTTTTCTGGAGTGTAATCATTCCGTTAGTAAGCGGTTGACTGAGTGTTCCCTCAACCCGGATCTCCCCGGAAGCTATTCCATTGAGATCGGATGCAAGATTCCTCAGGAAAGGGCGAAATATATTTAATCTCAGTTTGTTAAGGTTCAGGGAAAAATCAATCTCCTTGTCAGAAGGGGAATAATCGCCCTCAAGATCAAGGGTGGTTAACTCTCCCCGCTTCGTGTATGTATGAAGATGAAGGCTATTATTCAACGTATCCCAGGTACTCACTATCCACGAATTCCCGAGGAATTCTTCATTGATAACCAGGTCTTCAATCTCAATATCGGAACGGAACAGCGGATCATGATACAATCCCGAGAAATCGGCTTCACCGTTAGCAATACCATCCAGTTGAATCCTGTCGGTTTTTGTTAATGCGTTGAGTGAAGAAAGCATCATGTTCTGAAATTCTACATGCAACGTATCGGTTTCATGTTCGGAAATTGTTCCGGAAACCAGGAAAAGCCTGTCCTCTCTGGCTACAGAGAAATCATTGATGGTGATCAACGTTGAATCCACCTCTATTGTGCTCTGATTAATAAGCCATAACAAATCTTTGATGTAGATGCTTGTACGATCGATCGATATGTCGATGTGGGGTTTGTTCGCATTATTTTCCCGGGAAAAATTGGACGTTGCATTCAGAATCCCTTCATTCCGTAAGCTGTCCACATCCATCCATTCCATGGTAAGATCCAGCCTGTTATCTGTTGCATCGGATGAAATGTGAATATTCTGAAAATCAAGATTTCCTCCGATAGTCATATCATCGCTAAGCAGGTTGAGGTTGAACAGGCTGTCGATGCATTCGGAAGTAAACAGAAGATTATTGATTTCATTTCCTTTTAATACAAGCTGGTCTGCTTTGCCTTCCATTGATAGCCTGTTTCTTACAGGATCAAACTGACCATGTAATCTGGCATTTTCAGAGACGGAATAGTCCGGGAAGAAAAACGAGGTCAGTTTATCAGTATTTTTAAACCGGAGATCGAATCCAAACTGGTTCTGGTTGATGCCTGAGGTATCGATACGTGATCCATAGATTGCCGGAATATATTGGGAAACGAAGGATTGAATGGAAGCAGGCATGTAAGCAAATTCATATTTACCAATCAGTTCCCCGTCAATAAAATCTGTCCTGAGTTTAATGGAGCTTGTATCAATCTGGTTATCAGCTGCCAGGGTAAAATCGTAAACCTGGAGGTTTTTACCGAGCCGGTCAAAATTGAGGTTAAGAAGTTTGATGTCTCCATTCATATTATCCATGTTGTTCCCGGTAAAATTGGCTGTCATTAAAAAAGAAAGGAGCGAGTTTGTATCGGCTTTATCGATGTTCAGGTTATACAGCTTAGCCCTCGGAACATTCGCCGTAAAATCAAATTCCGGGATATCACCTGAGAAATCAAGCCGACCGAGGAAATCAAGCTTCACGTTAGGATCTTCAATGGAAATGGATCCGTCATACGCTTTTTCGGTAAAATCACCTTCAACACTAATGTTCGTGTAATCGTATCCGTTTACTTCTATCCCTTCTACAATTCCTTCCAGCGATGCGATAAATTCTTCAGCCGACCGGATCTGTCCGTCCAGAATGACATTCATATTCAATTTGCCAATGAATTTCTCGCTGCTGGTCAGTTCGCCGATATCGAAATCAAATGTTTTGAGCCTGCCCCTGAAGTCCAGAAATCCGGTTGTGTCAGGTTTTATTGACAGGTCAGTAGAGATGGCTCCCAGGTTTGAAGTGAACGTACCATAGGTAACAAAATCATCAATAAAACCGGTAAAATTCCCATCAAAATTAATGATCTCTAATCGTTTAAAGCTTTCAGGCAGCACGAACTTTTCTCCCGTTCCTGGTTTTTCAAACTGCTCCAGGTTCTCGATGCTTGTGGTCATGTTTTTGATGTCGACAAATAGGAATGCTTCATTGATGTCCGGCAGGCCCTCAATCTCAAAATCGCCTTCTATCAGCGTCAAATCGGAAAATTGAATCAATACACGCTTTCCCTTGAAGTCACTGATAGTGCCTGTAAACCTGCCGCTAAGGTCTATGTTCTGATTCATCCAGCTCAAGCCGGGGGAAAAGTAAGCAATATCTTGAAAATCAAGGTCTGAGGCATTGATGGCAAGCTCAAGATCCACCCTGTTTATGAAATCTTTCAAATCATCGTAATCCCGGAAGTTAAAGGATAATTTTTCTGCAAACAGTTCGGAAAGGGGTGTAATGATGGATACATCAGTAAATTCCAGGCAGGTTGGGCAAATCTGAAAATGGGTATTCCACCGGTCAACATGGAATCCGCTTTTATCGGTAAACGCAAGGTCGTTAATTTGAAATCCGACAGTATCATTGAGAATATGAAAATCATCCAATTCAAATGAAAGATCATACAGATTAAGATCTGTGAAGTTGATACCTTCCTTTTTAAGTTTTGACTTGTATAGCTTCAGGGAGAAGGAGGATTCGCGTAACTCGATTCTGGAAATGCTCAGATCCAGGTTAGCACCGGAAGTATCTTGCCGGCTCTTTATCGCATGGATGATGAATTTCAGGTTGATTGTGCCGGCGGAGTCTGTCTTCAGGTTGAAGCTTGTCTGTTCAAGAATAACCCTGGATAATGTGATTTTTTTCTTTTTGCGGCTAAAGGATTTGATGTGACAGGTTAACTGCCTGGTGAATAACAATGTATCCTGCTGCTGATCTTCAATCATCACGTTATGGAGAACCAGCCTGTTAAAGAATTTAAAATGAACGGATTCCAGTGTAAATTTGGCGTTAAGGTTTTCAGACAGCTCCTTTGTAATACGATGTACAAGGAAGGTTTGGACCTTGCTGTTTTGCAATGCAAAATAGCCACTCACCGGAACAAGGAGAAGGATAAGCAGGATAAGGATTAATATTTTATATCTTTTTTTGATAAATTTAATGTTTATAATAAAACGTAAAAAAAGCAAAAATAGTTCAAATTACCAGTATATTAGGGTATTAAAATGAGCATCAACATCCTCGGTATTGAATCTTCCTGTGACGATACATCTGCGGCAATTGTCCGGGACGGGTTTATTCTTTCGAATATAGTTTCCAATCAGGATGTGCATAAATCGTATGGTGGTGTGGTTCCTGAACTGGCTTCCAGGGCACATCAGCAAAACATCATTCCCGTGGTGGACCGGGCATTGAAAGATGCCGGGATACCCATTGAATCCCTATCGGCTGTTGCTTTTACGAAAGGTCCGGGGCTACTCGGATCGCTTCTGGTGGGAACAAGCTTTGCAAAAGGATTTGCTCTTGCCAGAGAGATACCCCTGATTGAGGTCAATCACCTGCAAGCTCATGTATTGACCCATTTTATCCGGGAGAAAAGAGAGAAAAAGAGATACCCGGATTTCCCGTTCTTGTGTTTGCTGGTTTCAGGAGGCCATACAGAACTGGTCATTGTCAGGGACTATCTTGAGATGGAAACCATTGGGAGAACCATTGATGATGCAGCCGGGGAAGCGTTTGATAAATGTGGCAAGGTGGTTGGGCTGTCCTACCCTGCAGGGCCCCAGATTGACAGGCTTGCCAAATCAGGAAATCCCCGGGCTTTCAGATTTTCGAAACCGCAGATCAGCGGCTTGAATTTTAGCTTCAGTGGACTGAAAACTTCGTTTTTGTACCTGGTCCGCGACCATGTAAAAGACAACCCGGAGTTTATCAGGCAAAACCTGCAGGATCTCTCTGCTGCTCTCCAGTCAACTATTGTTGAGGTATTGATTGAAAAACTGGTGTATGCGTCGGAAGAAACGGGTATTCAGCAGATCGCTATTGCGGGAGGTGTATCGGCAAATTCCGGTTTACGTACCGCACTGGAGAAACATGCGGGGAAAATGGGCTGGAAGATCTATATCCCGGAGATCAGATATACAACAGATAATGCGGCAATGATAGCAACTACCGGCTACTACAAGTATTTAAAAAAAGAATTTTCCGGGTTGGACGTAACGCCTGTAGCCCGGTTCCCAATATAAACCACATGACAAGCATCATTTATCGAGAAACCATAAAACCAGAACCATGAAAAAATTGACCCTTAGTTTAACTTTATTTTCTATTTTTATTTTTGCTATGGCACAGGAAGGTTTTAACGGATTGAATGTGCATTTGAATAACCTGTACCGTTTATCGAATGCAAAGACCCGATCCATTAGTCCCGAAAATTTTACAGGAGAGAAGGGAAAGGGAGGTATGGCTACCCTGGACGAGGGGAATGCTGCAAATGCTGCCCGGGAATTGGGACAAGGATGGAAGGTGAATCCCTATATCCACATTGAACCGGGACAGACTTTTACCATTGCTGAGATCGAAGGTCCGGGAGCAGTTCAGCAAATCTGGATGACTCCATCCGGTAATTGGAGATTCTCGATCCTGCGGATATACTGGGACAATGAAAAAACTCCTTCAGTGGAAGTCCCCCTGGGTGATTTCTTTGGTGTAGGATGGGGAAAATTCAAGCAGATCTCATCCCTGCCAGTCTGCGTGAATCCCGGCAGTGGACTAAACTGTTACTGGGTAATGCCTTTCCGGAAGGGATGCAAAATCACGGTTGAGAACATCGATGATAACCGCATGACGCTCTATTATCAGATTAACTATACCTTAACCCCTGTACCGGATGATGCTGCTTATTTCCATGCCCAGTTCAGGAGGGAAAACCCACTTCCCTATAAAAAGGTCTATACCATCCTGGACAGGGTCAATGGAAAGGGCCAATACGTTGGTACCTATCTTGCCTGGGGATCGAATAATTCCGGCTGGTGGGGCGAAGGAGAGATCAAATTTTACATGGATGGTGATGCTGAGTTCCCAACCATTTGTGGCACAGGAACTGAAGATTATTTTTGCGGATCGTATGGTTTTACCAGTGAAGGTGATTACAAAGAATACACGACACCCTATTCCGGATTTCATGTTATTAAGCCGGATGGGTTATGGGAATCGCAAACCCGATTGGGAATGTATCGATGGCACATTACCGATCCCGTTCGGTTCGAAAAGGATCTGAAAGTAACCATTCAGGCACTGGGGTGGAGGAGTGGAGGAAGGTATCTGCCACTTCAGGATGATATCTCTTCCGTAGCATTCTGGTACCAGACCGAACCACACAATCCTTTTCCTGAATTTCCATCCAAAGATAACCTGGAAGTAAATTGATTACAGAGAAATTAAAAAATGAGCATCTTTTTATTTTATGGAACAAAATTATATCTTTATTACTTGAAAGAATAGCGTATGGAACGAGTCGTTGTTGAGAGCACCAAAAAGACACCAGCCATTATTCTGGATCCGGAAGGGTTGATTAAGATGAACGGCCGGTCGATACACGAAGACCCTGCAAAGTTTTTTGATCCCCTGGTTGTCTGGATCGATGATTATTGTAAAACTCCAAAAGAGGTGACCACAGTTGAGATTAAACTTGAATATTTCAACAGTGGATCGGCAAAATATATTTTAACCATACTGCAGCTGCTCAGCAGACTAACTGAAATGGGATTGAGATTGGTTATCAACTGGTTCTATGAAGAGGGGGATGATGACATCCTCGAGCGGGGAGAATATTACGCTTCCATATTGGATACCAATTTCAACTTCATTGAATTTGAGTAACTGTTTATCTGAATATAAGTATAGCTAACTTCATTATTATGGTTGTTGGCAGGATCTTTTCAAGCAGGAAAACCAATTTACTTAAAACACCGGGTCTGATAACGGCTTTGTTTTGCAGCATCTTCTCAACAGCATAGTGTGCCACATAGTTTACCCTTGAATGCATCATCCGTGCAATTTTTCCTTTTTCGATTGCACTGATTGCCGTTCTTCTGTTTGTTACCACCGGTCCGGGAGCAACTACTGAAATCCGGATATTCGTTTTTTTAAACTCTTCACGCAACGACCGGCTAAAGGAAAGAACAAACGTTTTCGAGGCTGAATAAACCGATTTATAAGGGATGGGAAAATAGGAAGCCACACTGGCTACGTTTAAAATATGCGCTTCTGGAATCTCTTTCATATCGTTGATGAATAAACGCGTCAGTGACACTACAGCAACCATATTCAGCTGCAGGCTCTTGTCATAAAATTCAGTTGAGCACTCTTCAAATGGGCCCTCGAAACTCATTCCAGCGTTGTTGATCAGTATGTTAACGTTGTAGTTATTTTTCCTGGTCCAGTCGTATACTTTCTGTGTAGCTCCCTTTTCCGTAAGGTCTGTACAAAAGAAATCAGATCGTATCCCCAGCTCAGTATTGAGTTTTTTCGAGAATTTTTCAAGGGAAGTACCCGGCAAGGCAACCAGGAGAAGATTTTGGTTTCTCCGGGCACACTCCATTGCCAACGCTTTTCCTATTCCCGAGCTGCTGCCCGTGATTAATGTGTAATACTCGTTCACTCCACCCG
The DNA here is from genome assembly GCA_964481765.1 of uncultured Rikenellaceae bacterium. Taxonomy (GTDB): domain Bacteria; phylum Bacteroidota; class Bacteroidia; order Bacteroidales; family VadinHA17. The sequence goes on from CAYZVJ010000022.1 coordinate 34,214, forward strand.
GTTGTATTAGCAGACAGGTTTATACCAAAACATTAAGAAAATCAGAATCCAACCCTCAGTTTTCAGTTGGTAATCGGGAGTCATCTAAAATCCTCTTCCACCCATTTGCTGGGGTTCGGGCATTGGTTTCCGTGGTAAAAGCTCATCCCGCATGGCGGTGTGATAGACGAATGAGGCAACGATGATTGCTGTTTGCTTCATGTCATCCAGCATAAGCCGTTCGTAGGTATCCATATTGGTGTGATATCCTCTTCCATAATTGATCGGATCCTGGATGAACTGGAATCCGGGGAGGCCAACTGCATTGAATGAAAGGTGATCCGTCCCGCTGGTATTGCGGTTTGTGACTGTCGAAGCACCCATGTCTTCAAACGGTTTTAACCACGCTTCGAAAATTGGGCGCAGCATGTCGTTTTCCTGCATATAGATTCCGCGCACTTTTCCAGACCCGTTATCGATGTTATAGTAAGCCGAAAGTTTTGCATGCTCCGGTTTTGTCTCCATGGAGGATCGATCGGCAAAATGCTTCGTGACGTACCCCCGGGAACCAAGTAAACCCTGTTCTTCGGCTCCCCACAGTGCGATGCGGATAGTCCGTCGTGGCTTGACCCCGATGGCATTCAGTATCCGGAGTGCTTCCATCATAACAATGCATCCGGAAGCATTATCATTGGCTCCTGTACCGCCATGCCAGCAATCGAGATGACCCCCAACCATAACGACCTGGTCCTTCAGGTTCTTATCCGTACCCGGGATCTCACCGATGACGTTGTAATCATTCAGGTCTTCGTCAAGAAAAACATTCGTTACCTCCATTTCAACCTCGACCGGGATATCGTGTTGCAGGAGGCGTACAATCCTTCCATGGTGTTCGGCGGTAATTAACATTTCGGTAATTGCCGGCTCCTCTGCTGAGGCTGATGCTCCGCTTGACCGGATGGTTCCGAATGATCCGGATGGGGTTAGTATGGCAGCAGCACCTTCCTCCTTAAAAAATGTGCTCATCTGGTTCCTGAGTTGCCGCATCTGCCTGTAGCGGGCAAAGTCACCCTCATTGAAACGCCGCCGATCTCCCTGGACAGCTGCCGAGGAAATACTTTCCAGATCTTCATCGGTCAGGCGCCTTGCAATCGGTTCAAATTCAGGCGGTATCTCTGTTACGATGGATGAAGTGACAATTTTTCCCTGAAGTTTCCCTTTATAGGCTTCAAAATCAGCTTCATCCTGGATATCAACCAGTACGACCTCTGATTTCAAAATTCCATTCGTGCCGGCAGTCCAGGCTTTTGGTGTAGCGATAAAAGGAAGGTAATAGGGAGCAGTCATGGCAATATAACATCTGGTGTTGTCCCAGCCTTTGCCAAATTCACCCCAGGATTCGAGAGCCACATTGGTGAGCCCGATCTCCTTCATTTTTTGTTTTGCCATTTCTGTGGCACGCTTCATTCCGGGTGATCCGGGCAAACGCGAACCAAGAGCATCAGTCATCCAGAATGAGAGATCTTCAATCATTGAGTTCCTGAGGCCTTCCTGCTTGATCTTATGGATTATCTCCAGATCAACCGGTTCCGTCTGCGCTGCTACCAGCAAGGGTAAGAGAAACAGTAAAAGAAAACCAAAGTGTCGGATTGTTTTCATTTCGGTATGTTTATTGGTTAAAAGTAAAATGGGTATTTGTAAAACAAGACAAACGAAATTAAGTAAAATAGTTTCCGACAGAGGCACTCTTTCCTGGCTTTTTTATTCAAGGTGCTGAAGAACATAAGATGGTGATACACGGAAACCGGATAGTAAGATCTCCATGTGTCCCTGAGGATACGCTTATCCTTCTTCATGACTCTCCACGTTAAGGATTTGTATTCTCACTCTTCCGCAAAAAAGAGGAATACCAGTTGATGTTCCTGGAAAGGTACATGGTTATACCCAGGGCAAGGAACAGACCAATGCTTCCCAGCAGCAATGCAAAATCCTGCAGTTGAAGAACAGTGAATAAGAATGCGTAAAGAACCATGAGGCACGATGCCGTGATCAGGGTTTGTTTCCAGTTCTTAAAAATGGCTCTGGCATACGAACTGATCATGATGATGATCGCCAGGCTTGAGAACAGATAGGCAAGGTTCAGGCTTATCTGCTCCGAGAGCGAAAGGAGAAGAACATAGAAAATGAGGAGTGCCAGCCCAACCAGAAGGTATTGAACCGGATGAATGCGTATTCCCCCGAGAATTTCAACAAAAAGGAAGATCAAAAAAGTGAGTGAAAGAAACATGATGGCATATTTTACCGAACGGTATGTCTTTTGATACTGATCGACCGGGAGTAGAAAATTAACACCAAACTCCGATCCGTCAAATCCATAGTCGCTCCCTATCCATTGCTGTGGATAATTGCGGTTCAGATCCAGGATATTCCATTCTGCGGAAAATCCCTCCGGTGTAATACTCCTGCTTTCAGGCAGGAAAGCCCCGTTAAAACTGGGATCGCTCCATTCCGATCTCAGTGTGACATGGGTCGTTTTTCCAGCCGGGATAAAATTAAGCGATTCACTTCCGTTGAGGTTCATTTGAATTTCAAAGGGATATCCTGTTGAGGGAATTTCATACTCCAGGGGAAAAGCCGTTCGGATACCCGATTGGAGCATACCCGGGTTTTGCAGACCAGGTTGTATCACGACCTGTTTACCGTTAATGGTGGCTGATGCTCCGGATTTGATACCCCTCATGTCCGGTATCCCAAGTGAAAAAAAGGCTTCATCCCAAAGAATATCTTTTTCCGGGATTTTCAAGGTGGAAAAATCCGGATGTGAGATGGTTCCACGGATGTTTAACCGTGCCTGGTAAACGATCGCTTCATATATTCCCCGGTAACGTACCTCGGTACCGACCTCTCCCGTAATGACCAGTTCATCCGGCAGGAAGTGAACGACGTTCACGTGTCGGATGGTTTCTTTATCATCCTTACTGTACCAGTAGTAGGGGATAGATAAGATAGGTCCTGCTATGGTTTGACTGTTGCCCCATTTGGAGAAGATATCCTCTTCAACACTTTCCCGCAGATTCTCCCGCTCGGTGATCAGGTTTTTAATCATTTGTGCAGGGATCAGCAGCATGAGAATGATAAAGCCAATAATCAATAATTTAATTGTGATTGAGTTTGCAAACCAGTCTCTTGTCTCTTTGATTGTGTTCATGGTGGTCTGTTTAAGTTAAATAAAATGAATATCAAGTTATTTTAAG
>CAYZVJ010000023.1:0-2770 GCA_964481765.1 uncultured Rikenellaceae bacterium
ATCATAAACAGACATGTCAAGAGTTTGTCAGGTTACGGGAAAGAGGGTTATGGTTGGAAACAATGTTTCCCACTCGAAAAGGAGAACCAAAAGAAAGTTCTACCCAAATCTTTTTACCAAGAAATTTTATCTTCAGGAGGAAGATCGCTGGATAACCCTTAAAGTTTCAGCAGCCGGGTTGCGTCTTATCAATAAGAAAGGACTCCAGACCACACTGAAAGAGGCAAAAGAGAAAGGGTATATTGCAAGCTATTAAAACGATATCTCATGGCAAAAAAAGGAAACAGGGTGCAGGTCATACTGGAATGCACAGAACATAAGGAGAGTGGGCTCCCCGGTACATCAAGGTACATTACCACAAAGAACCGTAAAAATACTCCGGACAGGCTGGAACGGAAAAAATATAACCCGATTTTAAAAAAGGTAACCCTTCACAGGGAGATAAAATAAGAGATCATGGCAAAGAAGGTTGTTTCAACATTGAAAACAGGCACCGGAAAGGATTTTACAAAATGCATTAAGCTGGTAAAATCCGGAAAGAGCGGTGCCTACCTGTTTAAAGAGGAGATCGTACACAATTCCCACATCAAAGATTTTTTTGAGAAAAAATACCGGTAAAAACCCATTCTTGAACGACTTGAAAGCTTTCTTCCATTCCAAAAGAAGAAAGCTTTTTTTTATCTTTGTAACCGAAATTGAAACCATACATCCATGGCTCGCTTAGGCATCTTTACAAGAGAAAAAAAGGAGAACCTGAATAAAGGACTCGAGAAAACCAAGGAGAGTGTCTTTAAAAAACTTTCACGGGCTGTGGTCGGAAAATCCAGGGTGGATGACGAGGTGCTGGACAACCTGGAGGAGGTGTTGATCAGTTCCGATGTGGGTGTCGATACCACGCTGAAGATCATCGAGCGGATAGAAGAACGTGTTTCTCGGGATAAATTCCTTAATACCAGTGAATTAAATACAATTCTTAAAGAAGAGATCGCTGCCCTGCTGGAAGAAAACGCGCCGGATGGTACATTCGATTTTGCTTCAATCGCTGAACATAAACCCTACGTGATCATGGTGGTGGGGGTGAATGGGGTCGGGAAAACAACCACCATTGCTAAACTGGCCTACCAGTTCAAAAAATTTGAAAAAACGGTGCTGCTCGGAGCAGCAGATACCTTTCGCGCAGCTGCTGTTGACCAGCTGCAGATCTGGGCCGACAGGGCAGGAGTGGAGATGGTAAAACAGAAAATGGGGTCTGACCCGGCTTCCGTAGCGTACGATACCCTCTCCTCTGCCAAAGCAAGAGATGTTGATGTGGTTATCGTGGATACAGCCGGCAGACTGCATAACCGGATCAACCTGATGAATGAACTGTCCAAAATCAAAATGGTGATGAAAAAAGTGATCCCGGATGCTCCGCATGAAATCCTGCTTATCCTCGACGGATCCACCGGACAAAATGCATTCGAACAGGCAAAACAGTTTACAAATGTTACCGACGTGACTGCCCTGGCATTGACCAAACTGGATGGTACCGCCAAAGGTGGAGTGGTGATCGGGATCTCCGACCAGTTTAAAATTCCGGTCAAATACATAGGTATCGGTGAAAAACTGGACGATATCCAGGTTTTTAACAAAGCCGAATTTGTCGATTCACTGTTTAGCTAATCAGCCTGCAATTCTATCCGCAGGTATAAGAAATGAAATCCAAACCCAGGAAAATCAAGGTGGTTACCCTCGGGTGCCCTAAGAATGTGGTTGATTCTGAAGTCCTTCTGAAACAATTGGAAATCAACCGGGTAAAACTGATCCCGGAATTTAGCAACGATCAGGCTGATACAGTAATCATAAATACCTGTGGGTTTATCCTGGATGCCAAAGAGGAATCGATCGATACTATCCTTCATTATGCCCGGGAAAGAGAGAGGGGTACCATTCGGGATTTATATGTCATTGGATGCTTATCTGAACTGTATAAAGATGAGCTCCGGTCCGGAATACCGGAAGTTGATCGTTTTTTCGGAGTGAACGACCTGGAAAAGATCATCATCAATCTTGGTCTTGACTACCGGGAAGAACTGGTGGGAGAGAGGCACCTTACCACTCCGGGGCATTACGCATACCTTAAAATCTCCGAAGGATGTGACAGGAGCTGTGCCTTTTGTGCAATTCCCCTCATCCGTGGTAATCATATCTCCAGATCCATTGAAGATGTAGTAAGGGAAGCGGAGAGACTGGCTGACAAAGGAGTCAAAGAGATCATCCTCATTGCTCAGGACCTTTCCTGGTATGGGATCGACCTGTATAGAAAACAAAAGCTGAACGACCTTCTGGCTGCTCTTGTTCCGCTAAACGGTATCGAGTGGATCAGGTTGCATTATGCCTATCCTGCCCGTTTCCCGCTCGATATCCTTCCATTGATAAGAGAAAATGAAAAGATATGTTCTTACCTCGATATACCGGTTCAGCATATCAACAACACGGTATTGCAGTACATGCGACGTGGCACATCAAAAAAAGATATACTTGATCTCCTTGCAGTCATCCGAAAAGAGGTTCCGGGAATTGCCCTGCGAACCACGCTGCTTACGGGACATCCCGGAGAAACTGACCGCGCGTTTGATGAACTGGAGAAATTTGTTGCCGATGCACGGTTCGACCGTCTCGGTGTATTTACCTATTCACACGAAGAAGGAACCTATGGCTATCAACACTACCGCGATGAAGTGCCTGAAGAGATAAAATTGTCCCGGAAAAACCGGTTGATGGAAATCCA
>CAYZVJ010000023.1:2870-4292 GCA_964481765.1 uncultured Rikenellaceae bacterium
GCAGGTGACATCCTCTTCTTTGCTCTCCATCCGTTCTTTGGCGGTACCACAGGAACCTGCCGTAGGAATGATCACATCGTCACCCGGTCTCCAATCTGCCGGCATTGCTACGGAGAATTCGTCAGCTGCCTGAAGGGCAATCAGCACCCTGTAGAGTTCATCAAAATTACGGCCCAGGCTCAGGGGATAATAAATGATCGTTCGGATTATCCCTTTCGGATCGATATAGAACACAGCCCGTACTGCTTTTGTTGTAGCTTCACCGGGCTGGATCATTCCATACTTGTTGGCAACCTCCATGGTAATGTCTTCAATCAGGGGAAATTTCACTTCCACATCCTTCATTCCCTTGTATTCGATCTTCTCCTTGATGGTCCTCAACCAGGCAATGTGACTGTACAATCCATCCACTGAGAGGCCAACCAGTTTACAATTTGCCTCGGCAAACTGCTGTTCCATGCTGGCAAAGGTCATGAACTCTGAGGTACATACCGGTGTAAAATCAGCAGGATGGCTGAACAGGATAACCCAGCTTCCCTTATAATCAGCCGGGAAATTGATCTCACCCTGTGTCGTCACTGCTTTGAATTCCGGTGCAGAATCACCAATGCGTGGCATAGACGTTACTTTCTGTTCTTGTTTTTCTTCCATTTTTTAAAATTTATATGTTATTACTCTGTTGGATTATTTAACGAAATGTTTTTGCTTCTCTCGATCGATTGGAGGGCCAGGTAGCTGTCACCGAATTTCTCCAGGTTCTCCATCTCGACATCATACCGGTCAAAATGCCGTTCCTCATCTTCTACAAGCTTTTCAAAAATTTTCTTGGAAGCTGAATCGGCATTCTGGGCACATTCGTTTGCCCACTTGTTATAGTCATTGACACTTTGAGTTTCCATTGCACCACCCATCTGCAACATCTCCTTTACGTTATGTATCTTTTTAACCTCAGCTGATGCTTTCAGGTCAACTTCACCGCCCAGGAACAGGATTCTTTCCGCAATCAGCTCAATGTGCTGCATCTCTTCAATAGCTGTTCTCCTGAACAGACCGGCCAGCAGATCATATCCCTGGTCATCACAGTGAAAATGAAAATACATGTACTGGTGAACCGCTGCGAGTTCATCAGCCACAGCCCTGTTTAATAATTCAATACTTTTTTCTTTCATTGTTATTGACTTGTTTGGTTTATATTTATGGTTTAAAAGTAATTCCCAATCTCTCAGCAATGCGTAAAGCCAATTCCTTATCGGCTTTGTAAAAATGATGTAGCTGATGGTGGATTATTTCATCACGTTTTGGTCCGGAAATACCCTGCATGGCTCCGACAATATTGTTGATTGTATTCCGCTGTTCTTCTTTCGTCATGACATTTCGGAACAGGAGACCGGGCTGTGTGAAATGATCATCATCGTTCTCGTT
>CAYZVJ010000023.1:4392-5596 GCA_964481765.1 uncultured Rikenellaceae bacterium
CCGTTGTGCCCAGTCGGGATCTTTGCCTTTCATCGCTTCCGCTTCGGGTCCTGTAAAATTTTTGATACCCTGAGCTGTTTTTACATGAAACTTCACCCAGAAACGTTCATTCATCCCGTTAATCATTGAAAATGTATGACTTCCGTAACCGTTCATATTACGGTAGCTGTATGGAGTACCCCGGTCACTGAACAGGATCATCACCTGGTGAAGGCTTTCCGGATTAAGGCTCCAGAAATCCCACTGCATGGTCTGGCTTTTCAGGTTGGTTTTGGGATCCCTTTTCTGAGTGTGGATAAAATCACTGAACTTTTTAGGGTCTTTAATAAAAAACACGGGGGTATTGTTCCCCACCAGGTCCCAGTTACCCTCTTCCGTGTAAAATTTAATGGCGAATCCACGCGGATCTCTTTCTGTATCAGCACTTCCCTTTTCTCCACCAACGGTCGAAAAGCGGATAAAGATCCGGCATTCATTTCCGATTTTACTGAAAATCCGGGCTTTTGAATACCGGGTAATATCATGCGTAACCGTGAATTTTCCAAATGCTCCTGTACCCTTGGCATGCACCACACGTTCGGGTATTCTTTCCCGGTTAAAATGAGCCATTTTTTCATGAAGGAAATAATCCTGTAAAAGAACAGGCCCCCTTGGACCTACGGTCATGCTGTTCTCGTTTTCATAATATGGCCTTCCTGAGGCAGTCGTAAGCTTTTTCTTTTTCATGTTTTGAGATTTATGTTAACACAATTATCATTCATGCTTTTATCCCTTATCCTTCATCTTACTGTTCTGAAATCTTCCGATGATCTGCAGCTTAATGTCTTCAATCTCAAAATCGGGAATACTATTCTCAGTGAAGTATTGTTCGATCATCCGGGTCAGTTCCCCGTCATAGTAATCTTCGATACGGTCTGAATCGGAACAATAGAGGTGGTGGTGCTTTTCATTTACGGCCTCATACCTCATGATATCCCGTTCCGTTTTGACTTTTGTAATCAATCCGTAATCAACAAACGTATCCAGGATCTTGTATACCGTTCCAACCGAAATGTTGGGATTCCTCCTCCTGACCATATCAATTATCCTATCTGTAGATGGATGATCTTTTAATGTCATTACCTGTTCCAGAACTGCCAGGCGCTGGGGTGTGATTTTTAAATCATTATCAATTAGCATTTTACGAATCTCTTCAATGCTCATA
>CAYZVJ010000023.1:5696-36933 GCA_964481765.1 uncultured Rikenellaceae bacterium
TGTGATTTTTAAATCATTATCAATTAGCATTTTACGAATCTCTTCAATGCTCATAACAGAAATATTATTTAATAAGAATTATTCTTATTTAAGAATTGGTAAATTTACAATTTTTTATGAATTACAACACAGGATTGTGCATAATTTTTTCATAGTTGTCCTGAAATCGAATCCGGATCCGCTGTCGGACGGGGCAAAATGAATCTATTCAGGCAAATCAGGCAAAGGGGGTATCAGGGGTTGTTCAGGATTTATCTTCTGCCGTTTTTTTCGGCTGTTCTTTTTCAGCAGTATTTTTAATATTGATTGTGATTTCTTCTTTCTTCTTATTGAATCCGACTGAAATGGTATCACCTTCATGCAGTGAAGCTTTGATAATGACTTCTGCCATCGGGTCTTCGAGGTATTTTTGGATTGCCCGTTTCAATGGACGGGCACCGAACTGGATATCATAGCCTTTTTCCGCGATGAAATCTTTTGCAGTGGCTGAAATTGTAATTTCGTATCCCAGGTTATGGATCCTGTCGTACAATCCTTTCAGCTCAATATCGATGATCTTATGGATATCTTCTCTTGAGAGTGCATTAAAGATCACCACATCATCGATCCGGTTGAGGAATTCAGGAGCAAAGGTCTGTTTAAGGGCTTTTTGAATGACGCTTTTTGCATAGTCATCCCGGTCCTGTTTTTTAGCCTTGGTTTCAAAACCGACTCCCTGTCCAAAGTCTTTCAGTTGCCGTGTTCCGATATTGGATGTCATGATCACGATGGTATTTCTGAAATCGACCCGTCGTCCCAGGCTATCGGTAAGTTGTCCTTCATCGAGCACCTGAAGCAAAATATGGTACACATCGGGATGCGCTTTTTCAATTTCATCGAGGAGCACTACGGCATACGGTTTTCTTCTCACTTTTTCGGTCAATTGTCCGCCTTCCTCATACCCGACATACCCGGGAGGGGCACCCACCAATCTGGAGACAGAGAATTTCTCCATGTATTCACTCATATCGACACGGATGAGGTTATCGACACTATCGAACAGGTACTGTGCAAGCACTTTAGCCAGTTGTGTTTTTCCGACACCTGTTGGTCCGAGGAACACGAAAGTACCAATCGGTTTATTGGGATCCTTCAAGCCGGCCCGGTTTCGCTGGATCGATTTTACTACTTTTCGAATTGCTTCATCCTGGCCGATCACACTTTCGGTAAGTTCATCACGCATCTTCAGCAGGCGGACACCTTCTGCCTGGGCAATCCGTTGCACCGGTACACCGGTCATCATGGCGACCACTTCAGCAACCTTTTCCTCATCCACCGTTTCCTTGTTCCGGGACAACTCTTTTTCCCACTTGTCTTTTTCCAGATCCAGGAGGTCAAGATACTCTTTCTCCCTGTCCCTGAAGCTGGCTGCTTTCTCAAAATTCTGGTTTTTCACCGCTTTGATCTTTTCGTTCTTGGTCTCTTCCAGCTCTTTTTCCAGTTCCAGTATTTTTTCCGGGACAACAATATTCGATATATGGACTCTTGATCCGGATTCATCCAGGGCATCGATCGCTTTATCGGGGAGGTGGCGGTCACTGATATAACGTGCTGTAAGTTTGACGCACGCGTCGATGGCTTCCGGTGTATAGAATACGTTATGGTGTTCCTCGTATCGCTCCTTGATATTTGCCAGGATATTGATGGTCTCTTCAACGGTTGTGGGTTCCACTATCACTTTCTGGAACCGTCTTTCCAGGGCGCCATCTTTTTCGATATGCTGGCGGTATTCATCCAGTGTAGTAGAGCCAATGCACTGGATCTCTCCTCTGGCGAGAGCCGGTTTCAGCATATTGGCTGCATCGAGTGAGCCGGTTGCACCTCCTGCTCCAACGATGGTATGGATCTCGTCAATAAAGAGGATGATATCGTTGGTTTTTGCCAGCTCATTCAGAATGGCTTTCATTCTCTCCTCAAACTGTCCCCGGTATTTGGTACCGGCAACAATAGAGGCAAGATCAAGGGTAACCACCCGTTTACCGAACAATACACGGGAGACCTTCCGTTGGATAATGCGCAAGGCCAATCCTTCAGCAATCGCTGATTTACCCACTCCCGGTTCACCGATCAGAATGGGATTATTCTTTTTTCTCCGGCTCAGGATCTGAGCGAGGCGTTCGATCTCTTTTTCTCTACCCACGATCGGATCAAGCCGATCCTCTTCTGCCGCTTTTGTCAGGTCAATTCCAAAATTATCCAGAACAGGTGTATCGGAGGTTGATTTGGCTTGCTGTCCGCTGCCTTTTGAGCCTCCAAAACTTTTGGGACCCTCTTCATCCTCCTCACTCGGAAAATCAGCTTTTGCCCGGGTTACCTTATCCATCAGCTCAGCCTTGACAACATCATAATTGATGTTCAGTTCCTCCAGTTTCCTGGTCACCAGCGAGTTTTCATCCTTCAGAATAGCCAGCATCAGGTGTCCTGTATCAATGGTACTTTGCTTCATCGATTTGGCTTCCAGGTAAACCAGTTTTAACACCCGTTCAGCCGGTTTCATCAGGGGGATATTATCCGATTCGCTCATTGAAACCGGGTTATCATCCATAATCCCTCCTTCAATGGTTCTCTTCAGGTCGTGAAGATCTGCTCCCAAAGAAACAAGTACATCAATGGCCAGACCTTCGCCGTCCCGTAAAATACCCAGGAAGAGGTGCTCCGTCCCGATGTGGGTATTCCCCAGCCTGATCGCTTCTTCCTTGCTGTAGCTGAGTACATCCTTTATGCGCTGTGAAAATTTTGCGTCCATTTTTTTGTGTATGTTCCGGTTTGGATAAATCCCTCACAAAGTAAGCAAACCGGACAAAGTTAAGGTACAAAAATAACAACCAATTACTAACATCCAAGTGTTAATAAATCTGCCACTGAAAGGCCTGAAAATAGATAATAAATCTCTATTTTCGTAAGTTTATTATACACTGCAAAAATAACGATTTTTTACCACATTAGTAAATCTAATCTTACATTCTAAATGCCAGAGAACGAAAGGATTATCAAAATCAACATAGAAGAGGAGATGAAATCGGCCTACATCGACTATTCGATGTCGGTGATTGTATCAAGGGCATTACCGGATGTAAGGGACGGATTAAAGCCGGTACATCGGCGCGTTTTGTTCGGGATGTCTGAATTAGGAGTGCTCTCAAACAGACCCCATAAAAAATCGGCCAGGATTGTTGGTGAAGTACTTGGAAAGTACCATCCGCATGGTGATTCATCGGTTTATGAAGCCATGGTCAGGATGGCTCAGGAGTGGTCTCTGCGTTATCCTCTGATTGACGGACAGGGAAATTTCGGCTCCATTGACGGGGATAGTCCTGCAGCCATGCGGTATACAGAAGCCCGGTTGAAAAAGATCGCAGAAGAGGCCCTGTCCGACCTGGATAAGGAAACGGTTGATTTTCAGCTTAATTTTGATGATACCCTTCAGGAACCAACGGTTTTACCAACGCGCATCCCCATTTTGCTTGTTAACGGAGCTTCAGGAATAGCGGTTGGTATGGCAACCAACATTCCACCCCATAACCTTTCGGAGGTGATCGATGCTACCATTGCGTACATCGATAACCGGCAGATCACCATCGATGAGCTCATGCAGTACATCAAAGCACCCGACTTTCCCACAGGTGGGATCATCTATGGCTATCAGGGTGTTAAGGATGCCTATGAAACGGGGAGGGGCCGGATTGTGGTCAGGGCAAAAACCGAGATCGATACAACCCCCTCCGGACGGTCTAAAATCATTGTAACCGAGATACCCTACCTGGTTAATAAAGCCGAAATGATCAGGAAAACTGCAGACCTGATCAATGAAAAAAAGATTGAGGGGATTTCTTATATCAACGATGAATCAGACCGTGCCGGGATGAGAATTGTCATTATCCTGAAAAAAGATGCCATTGCTAATGTCGTTCTGAACAACCTGTATAAATACACACAGTTGCAATCAGCCTTCAGTGTTAATAACATTGCACTGGTTAATGGAAAACCCAGAACCCTCTCGCTGAATATCCTGATTGAAAACTTTGTTAAACACCGGCATACCGTTATCATTCGCAGAACCAAATACGAACTCAATCAGGCAAAAAAACGCGCACATATCCTGGAGGGACTGCTCATTGCCCTTGATCACCTCGATGAGGTCATATCCCTCATCCGTGCTTCCAAAACACCGGATGAAGCAAAAACCGGGTTGATGAAAAACTTCGAGCTGACAGAAGTACAGGCGAAAGCCATTCTTGATCTGCGTTTGCAAAAACTAACCGGACTGGAACGGGAAAAGATCAAAGAGGAGTATGCTGAATTGAAAAAACGGATCGATTATTATCAGGAGATCCTGAGCAAGGAAGAGCTGCAAATGAAAATCATCAAGGATGAGCTGAAAGAGATCAAGGATCAATATGGTGATGAGAGAAGAACACAAATTGAGCTGGATGCAGAAGATTTCAACCCGGAAGATTTTTATGCCGATGAGGACATGGTGATAACGATCTCACACCTTGGTTATATCAAAAGAACCCCTGTCTCTGAATTCAAACGGCAGAACAGGGGAGGGGTCGGGTCAAAAGGAAGCACAACCCGGGAAGAAGATTTCATTGAGCACATGTACGTTGCCTCCATGCACAACACGATGCTTTTCTTTACTGAACGGGGTAAGTGTTTTTGGCTTAAAGTATATGAAATTCCCGAAGGCACCAGGATTTCCAAAGGAAGGGCTATCCAAAACGTGATCAACCTCGAACCGGAAGATAACGTGAAGGCGTATATTAATGTTCAAAAGCTGGACGACAGGGATTACGTGGATAACAATTTTATTGTCCTTTGCACGAAAAAAGGAGTCATTAAGAAAACCTCCCTGGAAGCCTATTCCAGGCCCAGACAAAATGGAATCAATGCAATCAATATCCGGGAAGGAGATCAACTCCTGGAAGCCAAACTCACCAATGGAAATCATGAAATCATGCTCGCTAACCGGTCGGGAAGAGCGATCCGTTTTTATGAAAAAACCGTTCGGCCGATGGGACGAAATGCTTCCGGTGTCCGGGGCATTACCCTCGCCAATAAAACCGATGATGTGATCGGTATGATCACCGTGGAAAATGAAAGCGAGGATATCCTCGTTGTATCGGAAAAAGGATACGGAAAACGTTCAAAAATAGGCGATTACAGGCTTACAAACCGGGGTGGAAAAGGAGTAAAAACGATTAATATCACAGAAAAAACAGGAGATTTGATTGCCCTGAAGGGCGTGATTGACTCGGATGACATCATGATCATTAATAAATCGGGCATCACCATCCGGATGGCCGTCTCCGATATGCGCATCATGGGGAGAGCCACCCAGGGTGTGAAACTGATCAACCTGAGGGAAAATGATTCCATTGCTGCTGTTGCCTATGTTGAAACAAGTGAGGAAGATGAGGAGGATGGAAATGGAAACGAAGGGCATAACAAAACGGAATAATCACAAAATGGCAAAGAATTTGAAGAATATATTTTTAAATACTATTTTTGAAGCAATAAGAGTTGCTATCAGTCACTAAACTTTATGAAAATGAAACCTATTTTAGTATCATTATTGTTAGTAGCAGGTATATTCGTGAGTTATGCTCAAAAAGGTAAGGTGACCAGTGCCCTGAATTATGTCACCTCAGGACAGTTGGATAAAGCAAAAGAAGCCATTGAAGCAGCAGAACAACACGAAAAAACCAAAGATTGGGAAAAAATGTTCTACGCAAAGGGAAAAGTCCTGCAGGCAGTAGGGGAGACACAGAATGAAGAATACAAGGGCCTTTACGAAAACCCGCTACCACAAGCATATCAGTACTATAAGAAAGCCATGGAGCGGGATGAAAAGAATAAGCTGGAAAAACTGATCAACCTGACGCTGCCGATGTTAGCCAACGATTTTATCACTCTGGGAGTCAATAAGTTCCAGGAAGGTGACTATGCCGGTGCCATGGAAGCATTCGAGACCAACCTCGAGATAGGAGATATGCCTATTTTTGGTGGGGGAGTTGATACCACGATCATGTTTAATGCAGGGCTGGCAGCGTATAACGGTGATCTTTATGACAAGTCAATCGAGCATTTTACGGCAGTAAAAAACCTGGATTACGGGGATTATACACTCTATATCCTCCTGAAAAATTCCTACATCGCCAAAGGCGATTCCACAAGCGGATTGCAGGTATTGCAGGAAGGATTTACAAAATTTCCGGAAAACGAAATTTTGTTGATCGAATTGATAAACTTTTACATTACCAGAGGAGGGGTGGATGCAGCCCAGGAAGCCCTGGAGTATATCGAACTGGCAAAGGAAAAGGATCCTAACAACGCTTCGTTTTACCATGCCGAAGGAATTCTTTATGATAAAATGGGGGATATCGACAAATCAATCGAATCGTATGAGAAAGCGTTAGAATATAATCCCGACTACTTTGATTCCAACTACAACCTGGGCGCTCACCATTTCAACCGCGGCGTAAATAAGGTGAATGAGTGCAATGAGATTATGGATAACGCGGAGTATGAGAAGTGCAAAAAAGAGGCAGATGCGATTTTCGAAATTGCACTGCCGTACATGGAGAAAGCCTATGAAATCGATTCAACGGATGTTTCTACCATTGAAACCCTGAAATTGTTGTATTACCGGATGGGAGAAATGGAGAAACATGCAGAGATGGATAAGAAACTGGAAGAATTAAAAAACGGATTATAAAATCCATAGGGGAGGCACCTTTTTCCGCTTCCCCTATATTTCCATATTTCCTATTTAACATAATATTAATTATAGGGCAAACACAGAGAATTTGCGATTAGCTCTGCTAATAAACATAATTTCAGATATAGCGGCAGCTTTGCTGCCCTATATCGGTACCGAAATTATGTTTAAGCAAATTCTCTGTCAAATAGATTTCTGCCCTATATCGGCTCGATTTTATGTTACGGAGTTTGCGATTTCTTTTCTATTGTAAATGGGAAATAACAATACTATATAGAATCACAGCATGACTAAAAAAAGGCCCTGATAGAAATCAGAGCCCTTATTATGTTTTAGAGTTGCCACTTTTGGGATATTCCTCTTACCAAGCTTTTCTAAATTATCCATTTTAGAGCAACTTGTGGAAATATCTGCAATACAAAGATAATACTACATAATCAAAATAACAAAAAATGTTCCAAATTAAGTATTCTTTTCCTTAGAATTTTTCAATGTTTCTGCAACCCTCTGACTCAAAGCCCTTTGCACAATGGCCTGTATTGTAGTATTCATATTGATTAATGTAAAGATACTCTGAAACTGATAAAATCCTAGTTCTGCAACCAATTTCCCAATAAATTCATCAGCAAATGATGACGAAATTATTCCCACATCTGCAAAATCAATAATAATCGTCTTTTTTGCTTTTTTATAAAGATTAATTACCTCATTCTTAATCTTCAAGCCTGATTCTCTAGTTCCAGTTCCTGATGCCGTATCTGCAATTCTAAAAATCAGCCTATCATGTTCATCTTCCATTTCCTCAATATATAAGTCTATTAACTCCTCCCCTCCTAATGCTTCTTTTATTGAAATATCATTGTTGAGATTAAGGTGAAAATTAACTGTTGTTGCTTGTTGATCTTTGCTAAGAACAATAATTTCCTTAAAGGTTTTCATATTGCCTTTGTTTAAACTTAGACCACCCTTTCCAGAAATGATACCCATATGACCAGAATTAAGATTTACGATATTATATAATCCCCACAAACCATTCCCCTGCCCCACACTTTTATTACGTGTTGTTCCTTCCTGAATAGCCAAAGAGATTGCATCTGCAGCACTCCTGGGGTTGTATTCATTTTCTGAATTTTTAAATGATCGATAAATCCCTATTCCATAATCAAAAATACAAACATTTATGTTTTTTGTTTTTTTATGAATTGTAGCCATTGCAAAACCGCAGTTCGTCTCAGCATGCTGAATAACGTTATCCATAGTTTCATTAAGACCCCAGGTACAGGCATCAAGCACTCCTGGTTCACATTCCATCGTTCGTCTAATATTTGCCAATATGCCGTTCACTAGTAGATTCACCTCTTCAGAATTATGGAACTTCCAAATATTATCTAAACAATCCTTATATCGATTGACTTTTTTCTTATCCACTGATTGTGGATCATTCAAATGAATATGATTCAAATACCTTGATGTATTTATTAACTCAAATTCAATTTCGTGATTTCTAAAAAAGTAATCAATGTATCCAGCAATTGCAGCAGTTGGATATGGAAATACTGTGCCGACCTCTTCAAAATCCAGGATGATTTTTTTATGCCCAAACTTATAGTATAGCCGTTTAATTGAATTTATAAATTCAGGCACAAGTCTTTGGTTGGTTAGATTCCCAAACTTGAAGGTATTATCTTTAATCCAGCAATTGTAATTCCTGAAAAATTTAACCGCATCCATATTCACATAAGTAAATTTGCATTCCCACTAAAGATTTGATTTAACCTTTTCTAAAGTACGTTATACCGTTCTTCACAACTGGATTTATATCTAATTTCTCAAAATCTACTCCAAGTCTTTTAATCTTAATTACAGAATTCGGTATTCCAATTTAGCTCAATATTAGCTAACTATTAGCCTTTTGCTTTTCAAAACTTGATTTCGAATTAAATGAGTATAACATTTCAGCAAGATTAACCATTCTCGTTGGTGGAACTATTTTTCTGAATCTTCTTAGCCTTATTGGAGTGCTTTCATATAGGAAACTTCTAACAACTAAACCAATTTCAAGCGAAATCTCATCAACATCATTTGGAATGTCAAAATCATAGGTTTTCAAGCCATCCTGGCTTAAGGCACTTAAATTTTTAGATAATGCCAAATAATACTCTTTGTTAATCAACAACAGTGCATTTTCATATTCATGGTCTTTAATAAGTCTATATATATGGTTATAAAAATTGGTGAAAATTATTTTTTCAGGATTTAATTCGTCTAAATGTTGATTCCTTGGATTTTTAATGCCGATAAAATCTTTCTGCATTTTATCGACTTCAAGTAGTAATTCAGTTGGTGTCATATCACTATTAAGTAAATCAATCAATTTGGTTCTGTCTTCTCCTTTAAGTATGTATTTCGGATTGTCAAAGAAAGGCATTGATTCTATGAATGCGCTTAGACTTTTTATGTGAGGAAAAGATTTTGATATGTCCATTCTGTCATGAAATATCTTTCTTATTCTTAAACATCTACTCTGGAATTCTCTTGTAATGTAACTTCTTTGAGCCACATTTTTAGTTCCTTCACCCTTACCATATATTTCTCTAAAAAATGCATGTGGTGATATTTCATTGAGATCAATGTAATATTCCAGGACGCCCCCAATATCCCACATTATCTCAATCGCTTGGAGTATCGCTCTTTCTGCAACTAGCTTTTTATATTGATTATGCAGAGGGGTTATATCTTTAAAAATTGCTGAGAAATCCATAGCAATACACAAAAATCATTATATATCAGATAAGTTCTTATCAACTAAATTGGAAAGACTATTTTCAAAGTTATAAATGAAATTAACAAGGTCACTAAATAAATACTTACCATATTCCGGTTGTCCTTTTCGTGAATGAAACTTATCTTTATAATGGACAGTTATTTCACCAGCTAGGTAGGTAGTGAGTTTCTGAGTGATAATTTGTTCTCCCTTTCTATTTCTAAAAACTCTACTCTCAAACTCAGGATGTTTTTTGAATATTTCAATCGTATTTTCAACTAATCTTGATCTTTCTTTTTGGTTGGTTAAAGCATTTACATCAGGATCTCTATCTACAATTCTAACGTCAAAACCACTTTTTCTTTTTTCGGATCCTTTAAATTCAGAATCCTCAAAAGGATTGTCTGATTCTTTATTCATTGCTCCCTCACCTTCAGAGCCACCTGGAATTTCACCAGGAGTATCAATAATACCTAGTCCGTTTCCTTCATTTTCACCAAATTCCTCACCATTACCATGATTAGAAGGTAATTTTCCCCTATCTTTTGATCCGTCTCCATTTTCGCTAAGACTTTGTCCTAATCCACCAGTTTCGAGGTTTACATCATTTCCAGATAAGTACTCTTTTCTATAACTCATAGAGTCTATCCTTGCTAATCTTGAGAGGGCAACATTTAAATAGTTCTCTAATTCCTTATAATGCTTGTCTTCTGATCTTTTATTAATATCCTTTATGAATTCAAGAATTAGTGGTTCTAATTCCATCAACTTATTAAATAAGGCTTTAGATTTTAAATTATTGCGAAAGTCATTTCTAGCAAGTGTTGGTTCCAGGAAATCTGCCAAATCGATATATCCAGTGAGATTTGGATGACCCCAAATATCATTTTTATGAGTTGACTTAAAGGCTCTAATATCTTTTACAGATCCAATTCGTCTTCCTTTGATAATGAAAACAGGTGGTTTATCTAATATTTTACCTTTAGTAAGTTTTAGAAAAACTTTGATAGGAACCTTTAATTCGAAGTCAAAATGCTGAACATATTTCCTGCCTTTAAATGTATGTAATTCAGTTATTGTTTCACGATAAGTTTCTCCTTCATAGTCCTCATAATCATATGGTTTACACCTGAAGCAGTTTCCTTCATTATCAATAATATATATTTTTAAATTATCACGTCCTAAAAGGATCTCAAAGTGTTTATTGATTTCACTTTTTAATTCATCTATTTTTAATTGCTTCCATGTATGTCTATCAAAACCTTGTAAACAAACCTGGGTTCCAGAAGAAGTATCTAAATCGACAACTACCGGATCAGGGAAAAAAACATCCTTCTGATTAGTTGCTTCAAATTTTTGTTTGTCAATGGGTATGTATATTGCATCACTATTCTCAGTTTTTGAAATTATTTCTAGTTTTTCAGCGGCTGCCATAAAGGAATATATTCCGTATCCAAATTGACCGCTAGTCCAGGGTTGAGCCTTTTTATCAGAATCTCCGATGCTTCGAACAACCTTAGTAAAATTATGTATCCCACAGCAGTTATCTTTAATCATAACCTTGCCATCTTTGTGATTCTTTCCACTGATGGTTAGTTTAATTTCTATTTTCTTCGAATAGGCATTTAAATTTGAATTATAAAATTCCTCCGCACTGTCTAATGAATTATCAATATATTCCATAAAAATTCTATTAACATCATTATATAGTGTCGCAATATTGGGGATTATCCGTGGTGATATGTTTAATTGAATAGGCATGGATGTTGGATTTAAAACCTAAATTTATTTTGATTACCCTTATAATCCTTTCTAAAGTTTTCTTCCAATTCTCTCACTTTTAATTTTATGGAGCGTATCATCTTATCAACATCCTCTTCATAATATTCTAAACACACACAAATATATGTAAATGGGAAATAACAATGTTGGTTTTTTAGCAATTAAGAATGTAGGTGTTTTAGCAAATAACGGTGCAGGTTTTATAAAATCCTCTCCAGTGGTAAGCAAAAATGAGAGGGGCCAGAATGCTCCGGAATATACAATATTTGCGAATTCACTGTGTCCATTTCGCCATACACTTGTTTTTTACCGATACTCAGATAGTCCAGAATGATTATCTCACACTAAAGAGCACTGAGGAAATGCAAAATATCAGTTTTTGAGGTAGGTGGATCTTTGGTTATCTCAATATTCTCAAATTCATGCCAGGAATGATCAAGCTCAGGATCATAGGGATATTTATAAAGCTTCATCACCCCCCATTGGTTAGGATCAAAAAACTCACCGTCGATTAATTCCAGTCTTATAAGCTTTTCAATTTCTTCGATTTTAATATTACTCTCATTGCTAAATATCTCAAAACCAAATTGTTTATAATTTCCACCATCACGATATAGATAGTTGAATTTTACGTTATTGTTGTTTAAATCAGTCATAATTATATTATGTCCATTAATAGTTAATATATTTTGTCCATATTTCTAGAAAAACCCTTTATATGTTATTGGTATCGAATGACATATATTTTCCAAACTGCCATTCTTTACAAACATCTTTGCATCCTTCTCAAAATTAAAAAGCCGATAAAGATGATAATCCTTAGAATGTGAGGATGAAAACAATAGCTCATTCCTTGTAAAATAGAAGGGTGTTTCCTTAGTTAATTTGGTCGTTTTTACTTCAATATATTTATCAGAACCATTTAAGTTCTTTGATAGGATATCAAAGCCAGCTCCATCTCCTTCATCTTTGGAAATCCATTGTATTTGCCCGGCAAACTTCTCTTTCCCAAGTTGGATCAAATTCCACTTTTCAAATGATATAACAAGTTCTTCGCCTGAAAGACCAAGCTTGCGGTTCGTTTGTTCTTTCTCCAAATAATTGATTTTTATTGGATTTCGTTTGTATGCCGGTATTGGTTCTAATACGACTTTGGTTTTTGGTGGTTCCACAATGAGGTTATCGAATTTATGAACTCTGTCTGGATTTACATCCTTGTTCGCAAAGGATTTAAATAATTCTTCAATTTTAATATTGGCCGTTAAATAATTGATTACTTTATCATCCAATAGCTTTTGGTAATTATAGCGAGGTAAATACCCTTTAATAAAAGGCTGCCCCAGTATAGCAAGTACAGCACTAATATTCTGATGCTTAAATTCTACGGAACCTTCAGAACGGTTGTTTAATAACGGCAGTAGATTACGTCTATGTTCAGCTTTATTATATGCAATATCGGATAATTCCAAACGTAGCATACTGAAATAATCAGCAATTATTAGATCCAGTTCACTATTTGACCAATCGATTGCCATTGAAAAAAAATAAATGCTTAGTATAAATATACTATATAATTTTTAATCGATTAAAACAACTTTTAACCCTTAATATAACCTGATAAAGTCTGGGTTTGCCCTCCCCTTTCTCACCTACCGGGCCCGGAGGAGAACTCTTGAGCAGTCCGACTGAGGAAAAAAAAGAATTTTAGCCAAAGCCCGTCCGAACGGTGTTCATCCGGGCGGGCTATACTAATCCTGACGAGCTTACGACAAAGGCAATGCTATGAGCTGTCAGGACAGGCATAACGCATTAATTATGGGGCAATTGAAGCAATTATCCTGTTACTTTACTCATAACGGAGTGTTTCGGCCGGATTCTGGCTTGCAGACTTTACGGCCTGGTAACCAACCGTAAGCAAAGCAAGAAAGCTCACGGCAAAGGCTGCCACTACAAAGAACCCTGCGCCCAGGTTGATGCGGTAAGCAAATACTTCAAGGAATTTCTTCATCACAAGAAAGGCTATTATCCAGGCAATAATATTAGCGTACAGCAACAGCGTAAGATATTCTTTTGACAGTTTGAGGATAATACCAGTCACCGTCGATCCAAGGATCTTCCTGATCCCGATCTCCTTTACCCTTCTTTCCGCCATAAAATTCGACAGACCGTACAGGCCCAGGCAGGATATTATTACAGCCAGGAAGGTGAAATATTTCATCAACTTCTGAGCCGCCTCTGCCGTTTTTTCCTGTTCAAACTTATAATCCTCCAGGAAATTATATTCAAGCGGATATTCAGGGAATGTCTGTTTCCATATTTCCTCTATCTTACCCGCTGTCTTTCTCATTTCTTCTTTGCTGCCAGATTTTATTTTAACAAGAAGGTATGAATTACCGGCGGGTTTTAGACGAAATAATAATGGGGAGATTTCCATTGAAAGGGGAACGTGATGAAAATCGTTCATGACACCGACCACATTATAATACTCACCCTGGTAATAAAATGTCTCTCCCACAGCATTCTGCCAGCCCATCTGTCTGACAGCCGTCTCATTCAGGATTATATTATCCACTGAATCTGAAGTAAACTTTTCAGAGAAATACCGCCCTCCCGCCATCCGGAGTCCGAGCGCATCCAGGTAATCGTAATCAACTTGTGTCTCACAGAGATAGCGTAACTCATATTCCGGCCTGCCCCATTCCTGGTAATACCCTCCTGCAACCAGGATGGGCAGGTGGGAAGTATTTGATACTTGAAGGACAGCAGGTATTTCTTCCAGGCTGGATTTTATAATATCCGACTTCCGGCTTGTTTCATCCCTGAGCCTGATGTAGATCAAATCCTTTTTATTATAGCCGAGATCGGTAGTATCCATATAGTAAAACTGCCTGCTCACAACGGTTGTGCAAATCAGGAAAAAAACAGCTGCCATAAATTGAATGACCACAAGGGTTTTTCTGATCCCCGATTTTCCTGATCCTGTCTGACCATGCATCTGAAGGATCCTTACCGGCTTGAAGGATGACAGGAAAAAGGCAGGATAAATTCCTGAAAGAAAGGAGGTTACTAACCATACCAGAACCAGGAGCAAAATAATATTCGGATCCAGGTAATTCAGGTTTAAATGTTTGCCTGATAACCTGTTCAGTGAAGGCAGGAAAAACCGGATCAATATTATGGCAAAATTCAGCGCAATCAATGTAAAAATCAGCGTTTCACCCAGGAATTGAAATACAAGGTCTCCTTTGTGAGCTCCAAAGATTTTTCTGATACCGACCTCCCTTGTCCTTGTGATGGAGCGAGCCGTTGAGAGATTCACAAAATTTATGCAAGCGATCAATAAGATGAGAACGGCGATTATGATAAATATATAGATCAGCAAATTACCACCCACAAGAAAAAAACGATGGGTTTTTGGCAGGGGAACCAGGAATACCTCTCCCCCGATATTATCGCTTGAAAAATTAAACCGCTCAGTAACCTTTCCGGAAACCTCATCCCGGGAAACTCCCTGATCCAGTAATGCATAGGTATTGAAAACGCAATTGCCGAAATAATTGCCATGAAGTTCAATATCAAAGCCCAGTTCTCCAAGCAACGAGAAGGGTACCATGAAATCATATTTCTGGTGGGTATGTTCAGGAGGATCCTGAACAATTGCAGTAATCTCCAGGTCAATTTTATTATTTAAACGGATACTCTTCCCAACAGGATTCTCTTCACCAAAATATTTAACCGCCATTTTTTGTGTGATTACAAGGGCATTAGGTTTCAGCAACGCGGTTTGGGGATTACCTTCTATAACGATAATTGTAAACAGATCAAATATTTCAGGATCTGCGGCTATTCCCTGGCTCTCAAGAAATAACTTATCCCCGTAATTGAGCCCGACCTCTCCTATTCTGCCAATCCTTGCCACATTAACTATTTCTGGTATCTCTTCGATCAGGGCACTTGCCAGTTCATGAGAAGTAGTCGACTGGGAATTTAAACTTCTTCCCTGGTCATACACCCTTAAATAGGCATGCATAACCCTGTCACCTTTCTCATGATATTTATCATAGCTTAACTCATCCTGTATCCACATTATTATGACGAGTGTACAGGCTATACCTAAAGCAAGTCCGATAATATTAACGAGGGTAAATACCTTGCTCCTGAGAATATTCCTGAAGGCTGTGATAATGTAGTTGCGAAACATAATTGTGCTTGAGTTTCAGATCTTTCAAATACCATTTCGTCAGAGGAATAGTGTCCAAAAGTTATACCACTATGACCAGTATAAAGATACACAGCAACTTGCAACTCTGGTTTCGATTTCAACATTGCTGGTTATGGTCCGGTTTAATACACCTTCTGTCTCATAATCATACACTTCAATGTATTTTTCATGAATGTACACAAATACATATTAATTCATTAATAATCAACAAACCAGACTAATAAAAGAGAACCTCCTCTACCCTGCCCTTTTATTGTTTTATGTTGTAATTAGCTAATGATCAATGGATTATTTAATTATTCCGCACCTGTTCCAGGTACCCTGTAAGTCGCCTAACAGTCGACATTGATCCTGACCAAACCGAATGTTTCTGATGATCTGAAGACAACAATAGTGATACGATGACTCGGAGTCATCGTATCACTTATCACGTTTTCAAAAGGATTGGATGGTTACAGTTCAATAAACTCCGGAGTGTTACCGTTCGTCCCGTTGTGCCCGTTACCGGAAGCATCGGTTACTGACGTCGCGGATATGGCGGAAGAGAAAACGAGGTCGGGATCGCTGTCATCCACCGAACCGTAATAGTTTTTAATTTCTTTTGTTGTTAACACCCTTTGATACCATGCCTGGTGGGCAATGGTAACGCTGGTTTCCGAATAGATATCGCCAACCATATCATCGGGCAACGCTTCCTGCCCTCCCCAGAAAAGGTTGTTATCGTTTTCCGAGTCATCCATGGGATCAACCGTTACCGATCCCCGGTGTACACCGTCAACATACAGATCCAGCGTTGTGGTAGCATAGGAGTACTGAAAGCAGATCGTATACCATGTATCCGGAGTATACGTAGTCTCATGGATCACGTTTATCCAGCTATCGCCTTCTCTTACCCATGCATGGACCCGCGACTCATTGATGGAGATGGCGATATCACCCTCTTTGTCCACCCATGCTTTTCCCCGGAAGAAGTGCCAGCCGCCGGAGGCACCGGATTCAAACTTCACGGTTTCAATGATCGACCAGTCGGAATCCTTCGTGAAATTCTCAAAGGTTCCGAAATTGATGTAATCTTCATCCGACTCATCCAGTTTTACCACAAATCCGCTGATCTCCTTATCCTTATCCTCTTTCTCACAACTGTTTAATGACAGAACAACCAGTCCTGTAAAAAAAACCAGTATTGCCCTGGTTACTAATTTTGTAATGTTCATTTTTAATGAAATTTGGGTTAATAAATAAAAAGAAATCCAAAATTATGAATATATCGGGTAAGTTCACGGTTCAATACCATGTTTTCCGGCAGTGTATTCCTTCAATATTTGGATCTCAGGGCTTATAAGCGGAGTTTCGCAGGTAGTTGTAATTTTTTTATGAACACCTGGCACATTCCGATCCAGGGAAGAATTTCCTGCCGGGGTATATTTGATAGCTGAAATTAATGGAATAAAGGAGCAACAATGTAGCCGACATGCAATGACCGAAGGTTGCAAGTTATCTAAATCTGAATAAGTGATACGATGACTCGAAGTCATCGTATCACTCATCACGTTTTCAAAAGGATTGGATGGTTACAGTTCAATAAACTCCGGAGTGTTACCGTTCGTCCCGTTGTGCCCGTTACCGGAAGCATCGGTTACTGACGTCGCGGATATGGCGGAAGAGAAAACGAGGTCGGGATCGCTGTCATCCACCGAACCGTAATAGTTTTTAATTTCTTTTGTTGTTAACACCCTTTGATACCATGCCTGGTGTGCGATGGTAACGCTGGTTTCCGAATAGATATCGCCAACCTGGTCTTTGGGTAACGCTTCCTGTCCTCCCCAGAAGAGGTTGTTATCATTCACTGAATCATCCATGGGATCAACCGTTACCGATCCCCGGTGTACCCCGTCAATATAAAGATCCAGGGATTTCGTAGTATATGTATACTGAAAGCAGATGGTATACCATGTATCGGGAGTATAAGTGGACTCATTAATCACGCTTATCCAGTTAGAGCCTTTTCTAACCCATGCATGGACCTTTGATTCATTAATTGAGATGGCGATATCACCCTCTTTGTCCACCCATGCTTTCCCCCGGAAGAAGTGCCAGCCATTAGAAGCACCGGATGTAAACTTCACGGTTTCAATGATCGACCAGTCGGAATCTTTGGTAAAATTCTCAAATGTTCCGAAATTGACATAATCTTCATCCACCTCATCCATTTTTACTACAAATCCACTGATTTCCTTATCCTGACAACTGTTAAATGAAAGAATAACCAGTCCTGTAAACAGGACCAGTATTGCCTTGGTTACTGATTGTTTAACACTCATTTTTTAAGAATTTGGGTTAATAATTAATAAGAAACATAAAGGTATGAATATATCGTTTAAGATCATGATTCAATACCATGTTCTCCGACAGTGTATTCCTTCAATATTTGGATCTCAGGGCTTATAAGCGGAGTTTCGCAGGTAGTTGTAATTTTTATATGAACACCTGGCACATTCCGGTCCAGGGAAGAATTTCCTGTTGAACAGCAATGCATGTGGACCGATTTACAGCCTGTTTGTATACTTCTTCATTTATCCGTAATTTTAATTTGCTTATAATTCCTAATTATAGATCCCATGAAAAAATCGTTATTCATCATCATCTGCATTGTGGTTTGCTGCCCGTTTCTTTTGGCGCAGACCCATCCGTTTCAAAACACCGGTCTTTCCGACGACGAGCGGCTGGATAACCTGGTCTCCCTGATGACGCCGGACGAAAAGATCGCCCACCTCTCCCCCATGCTTCCGGGTATTCCCAGGCTGGAAGTAAAAGGTACCCGGATTGTGGAGGGACTGCATGGCCTGGCACTCAGTGGTCCGGCCAACTGGGCGGTTAAGGGCAAGGGAGAAGCACCCACAACCACTTTTCCCCAGGCGATCGGCCTGGCACAGATGTGGGATCCGGAACTCCACCAGAAGATTGCTGCCTGGGAAGCCTATGAGACCCGGTACCTGACGCAGAACCCGGACTATGCAAGCGCCGGGCTGATCGTGCTTGCACCCAATGCCGACCTGGGCAGGGATATCCGGTGGGGTCGCACCGAAGAGTGTTATGGCGAAGATGCTTTCCTGGCATCCGTCCTGGCGGCTGCCTATGTGAAAGGGCTACAGGGGGATCATCCGCGGTACTGGAAAACAGCCTCCCTCATGAAACATTTCCTGGCGAACAGCAACGAAAACAACCGCTTCATCAACTCGTCGGATTTTGATGAACGGCTGTTCCGTGAGTATTACTCCTATGCCTTTTACAAAGGAGTGGTTGAAGGCGGATCCCGTGCATACATGGCTGCCTATAACAAATACAACGGCATTCCCTGCACGGTCCATCCCGTGCTGAAAGAGGTCACGGTAAACGAATGGGGACAAAACGGGATCATCTGCACCGATGGTGGAGCATTCAGGCAACTGGTAAACACGCATAAATACTACAGCGATTTTCCGGAAGCGGCAGCAGCCTGCATCAAGGCAGGCATTACCATGTTCCTGGATTTCTATCAACCGGCACTGAAGGAAGCACTGAAAGAAGGGCTTGTTACAGAAGCAGAAATCGATGGAGCAGTGCGCGGGACGTTGCGGGTGATGCTCAAACTGGGGCTCCTTGACAACAACCCGGAGAATCCCTATGCCGGCATTGGTATTGAAGACACCATCCGACCATGGACCAAACCCGAAGCAAGGACTCTGGCACGGGAAGCAACGGTAAAGTCGATCGTGCTGATGAAAAACACCGGATTGTTACCGCTCAATAAGGAAGCCGTTAACTCCATTGCAGTCATCGGACCCAGTGCCAACCTGGTTGTTTCAGACTGGTATGCGGGTACTCCACCCTACACGGTCTCCATACTGGACGGCATCCGGAATGCCGTTGGTAATCGCGTTGAAGTACGGTATGCAGCAAGCAACATGGCTGATTCAGCCATCATCGCTGCCCGTGAGTCGGATATTGCCATCGTTTGTGTGGGAAACCACCCGTTGAGCTATGGCCTGGGCTGGGGTGTGAATCATGTTGCCAGCGATGGCCGTGAAGCAGTCGACCGCCAGGCAATTTCCCTGGAACAGGAAGACCTGGTAAAACTGGTGAAAGCTGCCAATCCGAATACGGTGCTGATCCTGGTATCCAGCTTCCCCTACGCGATTTCATGGTCAAAAGAGAATGTTCCGGCGATTCTGCACGTTACCCAATCGAGCCAGGAAATGGGGAATGGTGTGGCAGACATACTCTTCGGAGCAGTAAGCCCGGCCGGACGCCTGGTACAAACCTGGTCAGCCTCCATCGACCACCTGTTGCCCATACTGGATTACAACATCCGCAACGGACGGACCTACATGTATGACCGGCACGAACCGCTCTTTCCATTCGGTCACGGCCTGAGTTACACTTCTTTTGAATATGCTGACCTTACGATGGACCGGAAAATCATTGGGGATGGAGGGGTTGTTAACCTGTCCCTTACCGTGAAAAACACCGGTTCAATGAGCAGTGATGAGGTCGTACAGCTCTATGTGAGCTTTCCCTATTCGAAGGTAGAACGACCGGTTAAGGAATTGAAGGGATTCAAACGTGTCCACATCCCGGTCGGTGAAAGCATAACGGTAACCATTCCAATAAAAGGCAATGAGCTCAGGTACTGGAATACTGATGAACATGCTTTTATGCTGGAACCGGGTCAGGTACATGTGATGGTTGGCGCCTCTTCCGGAGATATCCGGTTGACAGGAAGCCTGGAAGTGAAGTGATTCAGTTATATGTTATACGTTATACGTTGATAAGAGGATGAAAAAAGTTATTGGGTTACATCAAAGTACTCAATCCCGTAGGGATGCCTATGGCATAACCTAATAACCATAAATAACCATCCCGAAATCGATTTTTGGTTGAGGGATCAAATAACCATCGTATACCTATTGCTTCTCATAAACCAGCGTCACCCTGTTTTCTTCACCCAGAACAACCGGTTTTCCCTCTGATAGCGCCATCAGGCTGTCGTAATAGGCCTGGTTGAAATCACTGCCATACACATCGAGTGAGAGGATATCCAGGTAATCGTTCCCGGGATAGAAATTGGAAAATTGCCTAATGGGTGTACTGGGCCGGTCAACACTCCAGACCCAGACCAGGTTATTCAAGTGATGGTAATTTACCATGCGGTCGTATAACTGGCAATAGAGGTCAATTGTACTGTATTCCCCGACTCGACCACCCCACCAGAACCAGTCACCATTCATCTCATGGTAGGGTCTCCACAGCACCGGTACGTTCGCATCCCGGAGTTTTTTCAGGTAAACAGCCACTGAGTCGACCTGTGCTGCCCACCGGTTATACAATCGTGTACCGGGTGTTAACACCTCTTTGAACTGTTCATCCAGCAGCTGTCCCTGGACACTTGCCAGCGAATCGCGAGCCACCGGTCCACGTGGCTGAAAGATAACCGGTTCATCCGCTGTTGGCGGTACAGCATGCCAGCAGATGGTGATAATGGAGCCTTTTTTATGTTGCCTGATGGCTTCCTTTACAATATCGGGCCGTGCCAGGTAGGAATCGGTATCTCCATCTTCAGCAAAGCCCATATCCGTGCTCCAGACAGCAGGAGTTTGCGCGGTGTACCTGGCAGCAAACCGGCTGTTCCGGTCTTTTGTGTTGGGATAATTGTGCTGGCCGGTAAGCGTATAGTTGCCGGATATCCGGTAAAACAGATCAAGCAACGCCTTTGCTTCCGGTGTGGCATTCGGATTTACAGGATCATTTGCAAGGATATTTAATGAATTGACAATTAATACAATAATTAAGATTACATTCATTAATGATTTAAGTCTCATCGTGCCTCTTCTTTAGTCTAAATCGAACTCACGATAAATTATTCTTTTGGATAGCCGACCGGATGGTTCATCATCATATGCTGTAAATCGCTCAACTGTTTCATGACAGGGCATTTTTACAAAATTCAACACACCTACTGACCTCTTTTATCGGATCGGAATCTTCGGGAACCGGGTATTCCAGCTCGATATCACACTGGACATCCCATTTTTTCTGTTTGATCAGCCGGAGTATTTCAGCGACCTGTGCATCCCCTTCACCGAAAGGAACGGTTTTCCCGTCGAAGGTCCGGTCTTTCAGATGAATGGTCAGCAGCCGTCCCTGGTCACCCAGTTCCTCTACCAGTGACAACGCAGATACTACGTTTCCAGTGGCATAATGGCCGATATCCAGGTTTGACATGATGCCTTTGCCAAAGGAGAAGTACGGATCGCTTCAAATTTATCCATTGAAGAGACGGTTTTTCGCCAGGTAACCAGTTCTTCCTGTTTGTCAGCGATTATTTTCTGCAGCTCGGGAGTCATTTGAAAGCGGGGCCGTCGCTGGTCACCTTGTGCAACACTATCCTGGGGTTCAGGTGGATGTTCCTTCCTGTAATCTGCTATGATTTGCATAAAGTCTGCTTTTGGAGCCCCTGCCGATTCCTCGATCGGTCCTGACATCAGTTCGCAGGAGCTCAATCCTGATTTCAACAGGTAATCCAGTGTTTCTTCCGCGCTCGTTCCCGGCAGGCTGCGGTAACTATAGGTTATCGCTCCGATCTGTACGCCTCCGAAAACCGAATCAGGCTTTTCCAGTCTTATCCAGGGATTACCCCTGGCTATCCGGGGAATAAAAGGATAGGCGGCTGCTACTGCCGCAATGCCGATAAACCTGCGGCGGTCTATCTGTCCATTCAGTTTTATTTTTTTGTTCATGATCTTGTGTGTATCTTGTTCTTACGTTGAATCCGGAAAGATTTAATCGATGGGTACGTTCTGGTGAATGTACTCACTTTTGCAGATTAATCAAAATGTTCAGAATTATGGACAAACTCATAAATTTGTCCAGCTTTCCGCGTACCAATCCCTTTGATTTGAATCAACTCATCCCGGGACAAATTTATGACACGCTCAATAGAGTTATACTTTTCCAATAACCGGAGAGCCAATAAAGGGCCAACCTCCGGAAGGCCCTGAACAAACCAGAGTTTTCTGCTGCTTATTCGTTTTGGTTTATAACCGGATCGCACAACCGCCACCTTAGCCAGTGCTGTTTGTTGTCCTGCCATGATTAACATATCCACAGTTTCTTCTTTACTCTCAGTAATTAACACAGGGATTTGCCATGCAACCGATACAGACAGGATGGCTCCTTTGATTGCTTTCGAACTAATCCTGTGCCGCGTTTGAAAAGGATTACCTTCAATGATAAGCAATGGATATTCATTGTACCTTTTTATTTTTTGACATTGTAAAAACAGACGGTTTGCAATGAGTGACTGTACGAAATCTTCCTTTGTTTTTCTTTCAACCAGGATTTTCTTGTTAATAAAATAATCACCGCTTCCCAATGCCCTGTATTCCATTACTATTTTTCGATCAATCAATAAATCAGGTATTCCGGAGGCTTTTTCCCTGAAATCCGCTACTATTCTTACATTTTCCATTTTGATCCTCAATTTGGAACTAACAATTCCATAATTAGAATATATTTACGATTAATGCAAAAATATTATTGGTTATTCCTTTTTAGGATATCGGGTTTAAAACATGCTGATAATTTCTTGATGAAGCATCAAAGAGAGGCATTATTTCACAGGGTTATCCGGGGTTATTAATAATTGTACCCCGTCGGGGTACTTATTATCCTATGAGAAAAACGATTGATTTCATCTCATGCTTCAGCAGTCAGCAGTTCTTCCAGCTTCAGGGCAACCCGTTGCAGCATCCGGTTGAAATTTTCAGGATCCCAGGAGTATCGGGGCCGGAGCTCATAACAGTGGTATGGTGCCCGTTCCTCCCACCATTCCCAGTAATTGCGGGTTGCATCCCGTACGAATGCTGAACGCTTCTCCTGTTCTTCAAACAGGATATCGGCAGCCATTCCGATCGACATGAATCCACCCGTGAGCAATCCGCACAGGTCATATCGCTGGATACCACCGCCAAAACTGGCTGCAAAGCATGCCAGCTCATCCGGTTTATCAAAAAACCGCAACGAGGCCAACAAAGCCTTCTGTGCACAGCTCCCCCCTTCAATTTCAACAATAATTTTCGCCATTCGGGACTTTTCAATCGCTCTTTTTTCCTCTTTCGTGAACTCATCCCAGAGCTTCACACCACCTGTTTTTGCTGCGGGCATCAGGCTTGATGCTTCCTTAAATGAGGTGAACACGCCACCGAGTGCCAATAAAGAAGCGGTGCCAAGGAAGTATCTTCTTGAAAAAGATGATTCGTTTTTCATGACTTGGATTGTTGAATCGTTAATTGAAAAATGTTAACTGTATTTTTTTGATATATGTTAACGATCTTTTTTACCGAGGACCGAGCACCCAGCACCAATTAACACTCACTTCTCTCTTTCTCCCCCTCTCACAGTCTCACAGTCCCTCCCTCTCCCATCCTCTCATCCTTTATCCTTCATCCTTTATCCTTCGAATCACCCAATCCGCATTTTTTACAACCAGGGGATTGGAGTCATTCAACAGTTCCTTCATCGCGGGCAGCACCTGATCTCCCGGCATGCGGCTTAATCCGACAGCTGCTTCGTTATAGACCAGCCAGGAGGGATCACGCAGCGCGTCCATAAGCAATGGCAGTGATTCCTGCAGCTCCCTGTTTCCCATAATGTATACAATTCGCCAGCGTACCTCTTCAGGAGTTTCAGTCTGGTTATACAGGTCGACCAGTTTCTCCGGAATGATATGACGGGTTGTAACCAGGCTGTCCATTGCCAGGTTGGCGGTCATCCAGTCTCCGGTTTGAAGGCCCTTCATGTACCACGTGGTGGTCTCACCCGGACGCAGTCGTACCAGTCTCAACAGGGCTTGCTGCTTAAGGTATCCATCATTGGCCTGATAGATCTCCCTGTACGCCCGGTATGCCAGAGCCGTATCGCTGGTAACCAGGATATCGGCAATATTCGACCGGAACCACTCATCGGATGACTCATTGTATACTGTCCAGAGTTCCTCGCTTGCATAGGAAAGATCGTGTCCCTTCAGGCCAATGGTTACCTGGTTTCGCAGTGTGGGATCTTCACTCCGGTCGGTCAATAATTTCATTGCAGTTTTTATGTAGCTGTCAGAATGAATATCGTTCAGGGTCATGGCTGCAATCCGCCGTGTCCACTGTCCCAGGCTTTTATCTTCAAGCAGGGCAACGAGTGCCGGAACGGCGGGTTCACCGATCCGGATGAATTCCCGGGCATACTCATTCCACTCACGATGCGCTCCCTTGAATAAAACAATCAGTGAATCGATCTCCTGTTGTTGGGTTTGTGCCGATCCATCCGTAAAGGAGCATGTAAGTGAAAGTATCAGCAGTAAGGTGAGGCAATGTCTCATGGCTATTCGGGATTAAAGGTGAAGTGACTGGTAAAATACTGGTAGAAGTTACCATTTGCAGCCTGATGGAGCTCTTTTATTGATCTGAGACCAAAGACAAATGCAATGGTAACCGGATCAGCCCTGTATTCGGTATGCCCTTCATAGAACCCGTACCGGTTGATGTAGAAGAGCACTATCTCCCCGGTATGAAGGCAGGTTAATTTCTCCTTCATCTCTTCGAATTGTTCAGGAGTGAGTTGTTCGTACTGTTTTTCGAGAAATTCCGTTTCTTCATCCTCCAGATCCCGGCTGATTTCGATGAGTCCGGTTCCCAGGATTTCATCGGCAAAGATCGATTCCTGCCAGCCCCGGCTTCCGGTAATCTGAACCGCCACTTCGTGCCCGTTATACACCAGAGCTGAAATGCTCCTTCTTTCTTCAGCAGCGATGTTCTCGTTTTCGCTGGCGTTGGTTCTGGTACAATTCCAGAGGTGGAAAAGGGGGCGTGCCAGATCGGGATGGGTCAGTCCCAGGTTCTTAACCGTATGATTATCCTGGGCTATGACGGATAATATTGTTTCATCGGCAGTCATGAATCCAACTCCGGATGACCGGCCCGGTCTGCCGTCAACCGTGATCAGGGATACTGAACGGCCTGTAATGGTTTTTGTATTGGCAAGTTCCCAGTCCGAGTGAATCCCGTGCCGCGCAAATGCTGGAAAATCCGTCTCATCCGCAAGCAGCTGGTTTCCTTTTCCCAGTAAATGCAGTTTGTAGTCAAAAGTATCGCCATTTTCCACCGTAGCGTCGAACCAGGTATAGAGGCTATCCTGCAGTTTTGCAAGCACCACCTCCCTCCCATCATCAGTAAGTGCAGGTGACTGAAGGTCAGGGATTTCCGAAAGGAGTTCGGGATAATATGTAAGCAATTCATTATCAATTTTTTGATAATGAATTTGATATCTGTCCTGCGAACATCCCAGGAGGGGTATCAACAACAACAATAGTAGCTTTTTTGTTGGTTTCACTGTGTCTAGAGTTTTAATTATCTGAAAGATAGAGAAAATTTTCCGGTTAATGCCTGGTCATTCATATGTCTTACAACAAATAAGATGCATAAAAATCGAATTTCCATAAAAAAAGTGATACGATGACTCGTTACAGGCTCAGTTGTTCATCGTATCACTAATCAATATGCTTTTTCGTTTCAGGGTACGACTTCAGTTCGTTCCCTGAATAAATAATCTACTTCTTCACAACTACGTGCAGCAGTTCTTCAACCGCTTTTTCGAGTTGCTGGTCGATGCCTTTATCGATCTTTCCTGGCATGTTTTTGATCATCACCTCGGGAACAGTCTCCCGGTTTTCCAGCCATTCACCATTACCATTTTTAGCACTGACGGGTACTGAACCGAAGCGGATGGTGCCATTCTGCAAATTTTCCCAGCTGGCAAAGCTGCAGGTTCCGGGTACGGGCATGCCAATCAGTTTTCCTATTCCCAGTTGTTGGTATCCACAGGCAAAGCAATGGCCGTCACTATAATTTGCTTCATTGACCAGAGCCACAGTAGGTTTGGTATAGCGGAATGCCGGTTCGTACCCTATTTTTCGGCTCTCGATTTCATAGGTAATATACACCTTCCCTGTGAAGAACATTGCCAGATCGCTAACGAGATCCCCTCCCCCGTTGAATCGGGTATCCACAACCATTCCTTTACGTTCATGATACTTCCCCATCATTTTCTCGTATGCATTCCGGTAGGGTTCATCGCTCATGCCACGAATATGGACATACCCCAGCTGTCCGCCACTCAGGCTGTCCACTTCTTTCTCATTTAGCCGGACCCAGCGATCATACAACAAACCGTTTTCTTCCCCCAGGGAAATTGGTTTTACCGTTACATGATCCCTTTTTCCTGAAGTGGGATCATAGATCAGAAGAGAAACAAAATGATCAGCCAGGCGGTTCAGATGTTTTGCATGATCTGCTGAAGCATCTATTGGGATGCCGTTAATCTCTTCGATGATCATTCCTTTTTTCACTTCAAGGTGGTCTTTATCGAGTGGGCCTCCTTTGATTATTTCTGCAATCTTAAGTCCTTTTCCATCGAATTCATAATCAATAAATATCCCGAGGGAAGCCGTCTCATCGCTGTTTGGTATGTTAGTTCTGTATCGTGCACCGCTATGTGATACATTGGTCTCTCCCAGCATTTCCGACAGTAGTTCAGTAAATTCAAAATCGTTGCCGATGAAGGGAAGTTTCTCCTCATATGCAGGCATTAGTTTTCCTATATCCGCTCCATGATAATCAGAGATGTAGAACATGGTACGTACCCGGTTGCAAACATGGTCAAACATCTGTTTGCGTTCGGCATCCAGGTCAAGTACCATTTCACTTTTGGCGGCTACCTGTTTGGTTTTTTGGTTTGCCGGATCGATGATGGAGATGTTCCCATTGGCCAGCAGGATAATCTTCTTCATCTCCTTATCCCAGACCATATTTCCTGAACGGGCTTTGAGAGGAACAAGCATTTTGGTTTCCCTGGTTCTCAGGTTGGTACTCCACAGGTTATAATCCTTTTCAAACCGT
This sequence comes from uncultured Rikenellaceae bacterium, assembly GCA_964481765.1. Taxonomy (GTDB): domain Bacteria; phylum Bacteroidota; class Bacteroidia; order Bacteroidales; family VadinHA17. The sequence goes on from CAYZVJ010000023.1 coordinate 33,206, forward strand.
GCCAGGTAATAGAGGGTTTCCCCGTCTTTTGATAGCAAGGCATCTCCGAGGCTGGACGAATGAATGGTCATGCGTGCCTTACGCTTATCCAGTCCTTCCCAATCGATCGTTAATTCCAGGCTGTCTTTCTTCACTACTTCTTCCTTCCCTTTCTTCTTATCATCCTTTTTCTTAGCCTCTTCCTTCTTCTTTTTGGCAATTTCCTGCATCTCTTTCCACAATGCATACTCGTCCTCGTTCATGTTATAACGGTCCCATCCATCCTTTGTAAAAAACATCGCATAGACATCTGCCTGGCGACTTCCACTATTGGCATAGGAGCGCAAACCATGTCGGTCACTGAACCAGAGCATCTGTTGCCCCTTATTAACCCATTTGGGATGGTAATCCCTGTATCCACTTTCTGTCAGGTTCACCTTTTTGGTGCCATCCGCCGCCAGCAAAAGGATCTCCTGGTTTGCCATGGTAGGTGTATATTCAACAAATAACCACCGGCTATCAGGGCTCCATTCAAAGTATTGGTCTCCGTCGCGCATGTAGAATAATTCATCGGGGCCCAACAAGCGTTTTTTCGTTTTGCTTTCCAGATCCAGGATCACCAGGGAGCGTTTATCTTCCACATAGGCCATCTTTTTCCCGTCAGGAGATATTTTCGGCTGGTAATTATCCATGGTATTTTCCAGCAGGGGTTCTTCCTTAAGAAGAGTGGAAGCATAAAAGAAAGGTTCATCTTCTATCGCTTTAACCGTTTTATAAATACTCCATCTGTTGCCCCGTTCACTGGCATAGACCAATGCTTTACCATCGGGAGTGAAGCTTATAAAACATTCCTGTGCAGCAGTATTGGTAATGCGCTTTGTGATGCTACCTTCCAGGGCTGTGACAAAGATCTCTCCCCGGACCACATAGGCAATCTCTTTTCCATCCGGTGACAGAGCCATCTCGTCAATATTACCACTTACCGGTACGATTTCATATGCATTTTCCTTATCTTCAGTTTGAACGATAACAGATAGTTTCTTAGGCTCCTCCTTCTCTTTCTGGATAAAAAGATTCCCATGCCATGTATAACATAACGTTCCATCCGTTGAAGCACTTAAAAAGCGCACAGGATGGGTATCGAAATGTGTTATCTGGTTGTGTTGTTCCGGATTTTCAAAAGATAAGCTGTATACGTTAAAGCTGCCACTTTCTTCGCTCAGGTAATACATACCCTGTTCAGTAGCGGTGAATACCGGGTTTCGGTCCTCTCCCTTGAAGGAAGTAATCATGGTATGGGTATCCCGGTTTGCATCATACATCCAGATATCCCGGGTGACAGAAGAAGTATGGTGTTTTCTCCATTCGTTCTCTCCCCCCTTCTTGTCATGATAGAGCATTTTACTGCCATCCTTGCTGGAAGTGATGTATTCTGCAGGAATGGTCCAGAGCTGATCAACCCTGCCACCGGTCACAGGCACCCTGTAAGCCTCCGGTTGTGAGGAGGTGGGATACTGTCGGTGATCCACTGCATCCAGTCGCTGTGCTCCAAAAACCACCGACTGATCATCAGCGGTAAAAGTATACGGCAATTCATCATTGGAATGATAGGTCAGACGAATGGGATCTCCTCCCCTGATATTCATGATAAAAACATCAAAATTGCCATACCGGTCAGATGCAAAGGCTACCTTATTGCCAGCATGATTCCAGACAGGCATATAGTCATGCGCCTTATGCCATGTTAACGGTCGGGCAGTGCCACCCTCACTGGAAACCAGGTATATATCACCCTTATAGGTAAAAACGATCTGACTTCCGTCGGGTGAAATGGCAGAATATCGGATCCATTGAACATCGGTCTGTCCAATAAGAGTGTAGCAAGCAAGCAACACTATGAAAAAAGCATACATTCTTTTCATTGAATAGGGATAATTTAGTGGTTAACTGATTAACGCTTAAATATAGCAATATTTTGTTGATGGATTAATTGGAGGAAAAGAGGATAAGATTATGCAGTTGTTCGATGATATTTCACGGGATAAACGGCATATCACGATCGTTAAAATTGTTGAAAAAACAGCTGAAAACCACTCCTTTCTCCACTGGAGCATGGGTTATCGGAAGATCAGCAACAGGCAATCATCCCGCATCCGCGATTTCTCGAACTTCATGAACGACGAAGGGTGACTAAATAATTGTTATTTATCCCGGGTCGAAAACAGCATCGAATTGCAATTAAACAACTGTAAAGATATCACCTTATTCCTGATTTGTTTATTGGTAATCGATCTTTTATTGGTATATTTAAGTTTCATCCCATTGCAAGAAATAAAATGCTCAAACCAATTGCTCTCCTGCTCTACATAGGGATTTTATTCAATTCATCCTGTACAAAACAAACCGGTTCGGATAATGTAACTGAAATTTTATTTATTGGAAGCAGTTATTTTGTTGCCAATAACCTCCCTGCTCTTGTAGAAGAATTTGCCTCTCTCACGAAGAAAGAGGTATTTATCGATGAGTACATCCCGAGTGGAGTGCTTCTGTGGGAACATGCGAACAGTATCCAGACTGAAGTAAAGATATATGAAAAGGATTGGGATTTTGTTGTATTGCAGGGTGTAGGGGTGTTAACTGCCTATCCTGAGGAATACCCCCGGGCGCCTGTTTTAGCAGCATTGCAAAGACTTGACTCAATCATAACCCGAAACTGGTCAGACGAAATTGGATTTGTTATTTCCCCGGTTGGCTGGGCGTGGTATCAGGTACTTGAAGAGAAGGAGTATCCGTTGCATTACCTTCACCTGAGCGATTGGAATCATCCCTCTCTCAGGGGTTCATACCTGATGGCCTGTACTGTCTTTTCGACTATTTTTCAGGTTAATACCGTTGGTATTCCCTTTTATGCCAATCTACTACAGGATGAGGCACTCTATTTCCAGGAGGTTGCTTCCAGTATCGTATTGAATACTCCTGGGTTATGGCACTTGCCGGAAATGATTAAGTAGCCCAAAATCCCAATTTCATAAAGATTCAATTAACACGAAGCATAGTAATGGTTCGGGAACTACCGGAGGTGGTTATTGATCCAAAGTAAACACCCGGTAAACAGGGTTCCCCGTTTTCGGTTCTTCCATCCCATTCAATCTCGACATGTCCGGAAGGATAGTATCGATTGGGGAAAATTTTCACAAGTTCACCCACACTATTATAAATCTCCAGGTTCACACCGGAGGATTGCAGCAAATAAAATGAGATCGTGGTTACTTCGCTGAAAGGATTGGGGTAATTTCGTGCATCGAGCAACGGGTTCAATGGAATTTCCATGTCAGAATCGACATATCCTGCCTCCGGTGGTACCAGGTTTCTTTCAAATATCCCGTTACCATGGGTCACTGCCCTGATTTTCCTGGTGTTCTCCAGTATACTGAAGTCCAGTACAATGGAAGCGGTTGGCATTCCTGTTCGAAGGGGATTCCAGGATAAACCATTGTCGGTTGAAACCCATACTCCCAGGTCATTCGCCACATAAATATTCTGGGGGTATTCGGGGTCAATGGCCACTGCATTTGTGGGTACATCGGGCAAACCCTCTCCTACATCCGTCCATGACAAGCCCGCATCGTATGAGCGAAAGAGGTGTGAGGTTCCAAAACCACCGATCACTGCATACACGATATAGGGACTGTGAGGAGCAACCTGGATAATGATATCCCTGTCTGGCAGGTTGCCGGTAATGTCGGTCC
>CAYZVJ010000024.1:0-35456 GCA_964481765.1 uncultured Rikenellaceae bacterium
GCAACAAATGCTTTTCCTTCACCGGTAATGATCAACAGACGGATATCCGGTTGAGCTGGGAGTTTGGTAAGGAAGCCCTCCATTTCATCAAAAAACAAACTGTTCAACGCATTCATTGCTTCGGGACGGCTGATGGTCAGTACAGCAATGCGTTCCTGAACATCAACTTTCAAGATTTGATAATTATCCATTGTGTTTTGTTTAAGGTTTCAGGGTTATTTAATGCCAAAAAAAATCGGTTTTTATCAGATGCAGAGGAAGCAATACTAATTTTATGAAATGTTCTCACAAGTAGTGTATTATCAAGGAATAGAAAGCTATACAATATAGCTAAAATTATTTCATTATCAAATCGCGGAAATGAAATTTGGATTCCAAATGCTATACAACATGGTGAGGGATTCGTCTATCGGTGTTCGCATTGGAGTTACTGGTTGAAAGGTTAATTGTGAAAGGTCTGCCTGTTAAGGAATATCCGTCAAGCCGACTCTAAGCGGTTAGACGGGTTGTCCGTCTGCATGCAAATGGAACATCCATCCTGCCGCCGGTCGCCTACCTCGGGCATGGCAGGCAGGATTATGATGCATGCATGAGTGTACAACTCTTTATTACCCGTAAAGCTGACTGAAGTTGACCCACATAGAGGGCTAGATGGATTCCAAAGTTCGAGCTCCGTAAAAACCGGTCGTACTCCGATTCAAACTAGTGGTACGGCTTTTCGAGTTTAAAGACTCGTCGCCCGAACTGCAGTTGGATCGGGATTCATTGCTTCCAATTCTTTCTAAAAACATGCCGCCATTGACGGGGCTTAAAGGAATAAAAACGCTGACATCGTCTTTACGACCTGTCAGCGTTTGTTTCAAAGACGCTGTGACAGGATTTAGTGACGAGGGAACTTGTCGTACTTCGGCTTGAGTCTATAGTACGACTTTACGGTACCAATTACTCGCCGAAACCGCTTAAGCGGTGTAAGTGGACAGGCGGGCTATGGCAGAACTCTGCACAACTCATTTTCTCATCTCTCACACTTTGTCCGCCGTATCCACGGAGAAGGCGGAACTCACTTCTCATCATTGGTCACACCTTAAATCCAAGAACTACAATATCATCCACTTGTTCGAAATTTCCTTTCCACTCCACATGTTTTTTGTCAAGGATCTCCTTCTGATCGTTCATGCGTTCACCATGAACAGAGAGCAGAATTTCCTGAAAGGCAGTGTATTTTAACTTTTTCCCCGAGGGACCGCCAAACTGGTCAGCGTATCCATCGGAAAAAAGGTAAACCGTATCATCCGGTTGCAGTTCCAGTTTATGTTTACTAAACCCTTTCATCCGGGAGTGGATGGCAACGGGCATTCTGTCGGCTTTTATCCCAAGCAACCGGTTATTCCGGATATAATACATCGGGTTATTGGCACCGCTGAATTCCAGGCAATTTGCTTTCCTGTCAATGGTACAAATCGAAATATCCATTCCATCCTTCGATTCACTATCCAGTCCTTTTTGTTTCAGGGAGGTAATAACATTCTCACGAAGCAGTTCCAGGATTTTTTCCGGAGAAGTGATGTGATTTTTCTCGACAATCTCATTCAGAAAAGTAATCCCCAGCAGGCTCATAAATGCTCCAGGCACCCCATGTCCTGTACAATCGGCTGCAACGACTATCAGCAGATTTCCCTTTTCTTTCACCCAGTAGAAATCACCGCTAACAATATCTTTCGGCTTAAACAGGATAAAGGCATCCGCCAGGTGTTCATTCAGAATTCGTTCTGAGGGCAATACGGCATCCTGGATTCGTTTCGCATATTTTATACTGTCGGTTATATCGATGTTCTTTTTCTCGATGATCTCCTTCTGCCGGGTGATCTCCTGGTTTGCTTCACTTAGGTTCCTGTTTTTCTCCTCGATTTCAGTTTTTTGTTTCCTGATCTCAGCTGTTCGTTCCTGGACTTTCTCTTCCAGTATTCTCTTTTCCAGGATCAGCTGTTTCTCCCTGTATTTGATATACGATACAATAGCGAAGATGGATAGTACAACAAGGGTGAGAATGAACCACCATGTTTTATAGAAAGGTGGTTTGATGGTAAAAGAGAATTGCAGGGGTACCTGTGACCATTCGCCCGTTTCAGTTCCTGCTTTCACTGAAAAGGTATATTCCCCCGGTGCTAAACCTGAATAGGTGATGTTTTCATACGCTACGGGTGGGGACCATTTCCCCTCCCTGCCTTCCATCATGTATTGATACCTGATCTTTTGGGGATTGGTAAAATAAAGCGCCTGGAATTTGAATGTGAGGTGATTATCGTTATATTTTAATTTTAAGGCTTCCGGCATTCCCGAAAAAGGGATGATGCTATCGGCTTTTGTATTCCAGTCAATGGATTCATAAAACAGGTCCAGTCCGGTGAAGTGTATTCGCGGCGGTTTTAAGTACTCCGGATCGAGATCTGGATCATATCGGGTAATTCCGTTGATCGTTCCAAACCATATCCTCCCCGATTGATCCCTGAACAGAGCTCCCTGGTTATTCTCAATACCGAAAAAACCATCAGAGGCATCATAGCTAATAACACGTTTGACTTCCTGGTTTACCCCAAGGTAAATTTTCTGAAACCCCCTGTTGCTTCCTGCAATCAGGATATGGTTTTCCTGGGTAATCAAAGAGGTAAGTTTTTTGGCATGAAGTTGTTTCGGACTGAGTACCATCTCAAATTCCGGTTCATCATCAACTGGAATGGACTTATAGATTCCCTGGTTTCCTGTTGCGATCCATATTATCCCATCCTCATCTTCAGCCAGTGCTGCAATCTCAGTCACCGGAATACCGTTTGATTCATCGAATGTATACAACAATTGTTTATCATACCGTGCCAGGCCTTTAAAGGTTCCTATCCAGAGATTTCCGGACCGGTCTTTAAGAAGGGTTTCCACTTCATTGAACGGCAATCCCTTCTCCTGGTCAATCACAAAATAGCCTTCCCCATCGAAATGAATAACTCCCGTATTTGTTCCCAACCAGATGGTATTATTCTCTTCAGCCAAAACACAATTTACCTGATCATCGATCATCCAGTTTCCGAAGGAATAGTTGTGAAATGATTTGCCATCAAACCTGCTGAATCCGTTATTATGGGTGGCAATCCACATGTTTCCTTTCCTGTCAATCGTCAGGTCATTCAGTGAGTTGCTGGCAAGCCCGTCCTCAATGGTAAAATTAGAAAACCGGGCAGATCCATTATCGATGGTCATTCGGATGAGGCCCTCGTCATAGGATGCCAGCCAGAAGATTCCGTTTCGATCCTGGGTAATTCCATTAATGATATTTCCCGGCAGTCCGTCAGCCAGTGTATAGTGTGAGAACCGTTTCCCCAGTAGTTTACAAATGCCACGGCCGTTGGTTCCCAGCCACATGATGCCCTCTTCATCAATGCAAATATCGAAGATCTCATTTTTCTCCAGTCCATACCCATGAGAAATAATCATCCCCTCCGCTCTTGAAAAGCTATAGAGTAAGCCATCTCCGGTCCCGAACCAGATCTCTTCATCGGTACAAAGCATGTCCCACACAGCATTATTTGTAAAGCCATTCCGGGAATCATAACGCGTAACACTCCCGTACTGATCCGGGCCAACATCCTCTATTTTATAGGCTCCTGAGTCTGCCGTTCCGAACCAGAGGTTGTTTTCCCAATCGGATTCGATGGAATAGACAACATCTTCCGGAATTCCGTTGTTGGATCCAAGGTGGTCAATCCGGAAAGTATCCTCCTGGAAACAAATGATGTTTATGCCCGCCGGTAATCCCACCCACAATCTGCCATGGGCATCTTCCATGATGCTCCAAACCTGGTAGCTTCCCAATCCTTCCGCTTCAGAGATTTTCTCAATCCGGAGCTGGTTGTTTTCCACTATTTCAATCCGGTTCAGTCCGCCAAATCCGGTTCCCACCCAGATTGCTCCATGGCTATCTTCAAACAGGGTGGTAACGATCTCTCCGGGTAACCCCTCTTCAATGCCTACTGCATTAAATGAATAGCCATCATATATAGCGACACCCTTTTCCGTTCCAACCCAGATCCATCCCCTTGAATCTTCGATAATATCACGGATAACCAGTCCGGGAAGGCCATCATCCAGGCCCAGGTTTGTAAAGTTCTTCCCGTCAAACAGGCTGACTCCTCCCTCACCGGTTCCCACCCAGATATACGACCGGGAGTCCTGCATTATTTTGAAAACAGTTGCTTGTGAAAGACCTTCATCGACCGAATAATAAACAAAGTTGTTGTGTTGAGAAAAGGCTGTAAAAAGGCAGGGTATAAAGAGTATGGCCAAAAAGAGGGTTAACCTGTATTTCCCTCTTTTGAACCCGATAATACCGGTGATTTTTTTTTCAGATCGGAGCACCAAAACCATATAGGGTGGTTAAAAAAACTTGTGAATAAATATAAACTGTCCTCCTTCGTCTCCTGTGTTTTTAATGGGATGAAAATGGGGTTGCTGATCTGAATTGTTTGTTACGGGGATCTTAATGCGATCATAGAGCTGGCTTGCATCATAGAATGGAGCCTCGTTGTTTTCCAACGATTTTATGACGTAGTATGCAAAGACAGAATGTCCCTCTTTCCCGGTGTCCATTACGGGTTCTATACCACCGGAGGTGATGGCTTTGCGTGAAGGGCGTTCGTGTACCTTCCGGTAATAGGTTTCGGAGTTTTCAAACGGGATCTGTAATACTTCACCCCGGAAGATCTCTCCTGCAAAGCAGGCATCGGATATAAGCAATGTGTGTTTCGATCGAATACCTGTAAGGGCAGTTTGAATATCATTATTGGATATCAGTTCGGAAATGGAATTCGAACGGGCATCAACCGGTACCCAGTACCCCCGGTTGTATTGCTCCTTATACTCTCCATGACCGGAGTAATAGATAAAGACATTATCCGTTGGTTTTACCTTTCGTGCCAGGTCCTCAAATGCCTCCAGTATCTGGATTCGTGTTGCTTCCCGATCGTAGAGGGTGATAAAATGATCAAATTTATATTTTCCCTTCAACACCTGTTCAATGGTCTCAGCATCCCGCACGGCATTATGAAGTGGGTCAAAATTCCCGTAATAATCATCGATACCAATAATCAATGCATAATAATCTCCGATCAGCATGTCTTTTTTGGCTTTTGCAACATTCAATCCCTTGGATGGATCGGCAACACCCCTCATGGTAATGGCATCTTCCTCCTGATCCTGTATTACCAGTTCACCCAGTGTAATTTCTCCAACCTCTTCCTGCATTCCTTCAATGGCGATCAGTTGACCGGAATGGACTTCCTGGTTCAGGCTTGCAAGCAGGGTGGTATCGCGATAAGTCCTGTTCATGCTTTCAGAGAGCTCAAGCTTCACCGGGATTTCCTGAAGAGAATAGCGCCGGTTTGCGGTAAACTTGAAATCGACAACAGCAGTATCTCCGGGTTTCAGGTTACCAATGCTTTTCAGCGCATTATCCATCAGGAAACAGTTCTCTTTTTCCTTCATGAAATCAAAGCTGACACTCACATTCTGTGCCTCTCCATCGCCAATATTCTGCACGAGTAACTTGAGGATTATGGGTTCTGCAAGCCGGATATTCTTACCGTCATCAGCAATAAAAGCAGCATCAGCAACCAGGATCTCCGGGCTCCTGAGTTTATGTGTATTGATCTTCATTGTGAACGGGTAGGCATCGAAGCCGTTTGATTCGACAACCTGGACTGTAAATTCAACCTGGCCGGTCAACAGGTTTTCCCTTCCAGCAACCGGAATCGTTATCTCCCTGGTTTCTTGCGGTTGAATATCTCCTATTTCAATCAGATCGGAAAATTCCAATCCATCCATTGCAAGGCTATCCAGGTTAACCCTGACATTTACATCTTCTGCAATACCATTCCCCTGGTTAACGATCTTAAACCGGATTGAACTTGATTCATTTGCATCTATGATCATGTTATTGTTTGGATCGGAGAAGACCTGGTTTTGTAAAATCAGCTCAGGCAGGGCTTTTACAATGTTGCCTCTCTCCTGACCCTGCAAAAGGTTTTTCATTTCACTTTTTCCTTTGATCGCTTTCTTTTCCTGGGGAAAAGCAGCAAGGGTGAGAAAAAGTAATGTAAGGAATATGATTTGTTTCATGGCTTTTCAATTAAAATGTTAGCTTAACAGACAATTGCGGTTGTGCCGATAAAGGATCAAAATCATATCCGAAAGAAATTTTCTGCACATTGGTATTATACGCATTTTTCATTAGTTTGTTATGGCTAATGATGATGCAGGTATAATCCATGATCCATACTGCCAGGGCAGAAAAAGCAAACAGGGAAGATAACTGTTTCTGGGATACGGCATCATCATAGAGGCTACTCCTCTCCTTTCTGTCCATGCACACTTTGTAATCCTCGTAACTATTAGCCGCCTTTCTGTTATAAAGATAGGAAAGGGAAAGGCAGCCATATCCGACAATTCCTTTCAACCAGTGTGGTTTGCCGTCTTTCAGTTTGGTACTTGCCCAGCCGGGGAAAGCGGTTGACATTAAAAATGACTTGCCAAGCCCCGGGTATTCACCATAGGCTCCGGCTAATTCTGATGGTTCCACAAATTGCGGAACAGCAGTCACTTCAATCTGAAACGCTTCTTCGGTAAAGAAATGATCCCGTTCATAATCCCAGACGATCGTTTTATTCCGCCCGCCGGATACATTCTCGTTCACATCACCGGCCACTGACCGGGCAAGTATAGAATCTCCGGACTCCGTAATGGCATTGACAAAGACAATGAATCGTTCATTCTTATCCGATTTCAGGAGGTCGTATGTAATGACAATCTTACCTTCCTCCAAACCAAAATCGATGTTGTCGATCAGTGCCTTACTGAGTTCCTGTCCGATGACCGGTCCGCCAGTAACCAAAAGGAAACATGCTAAGAAATACAGAATTTTGATGGATCTGGTCTTCATCTCATTCAGCATTATTTAATGATCCCCAGGCTATCCAGTTCCTGGTAACTCACCGTTGGAGGAATACTATTCATCTCTATTTTACCAGCCACCAATTCTGCCACTTTCTTTGCATCAGCCTCGTTATCAAATGGCTTATTACCTTGAATTACAGGCATATATGGCTGGTGAATAAACCGCTTGCCATCAACATACACATCATAACCCCATCCCGCTTCAACCTGGAAAACAGTCGTCTCAATCGTTTTCGCTACTCCGGAACTGTCATTGTCATTATCATCCATGGTAATTTCACCCGAGGGTCTGTTCATTTTTACGATCATGATAAACGTAATTGCTGCAAGCAGGATAATGGTCGATAACCCTACGATATATCTTCTTGAGTTATTCAAATCTTGTTTTACTCCCTGTTTTTATTCAAAAACCGGGGGGACATATTCCCAGAAATCATTTACAACAACCATATTCTCCCCACCGGAATCGTATATTCCTGTACCGATATATGCCCGTCCGTTCAATGCAAACCCGGCAGCATTGAACCGCTCAACGGCACTGAAAACAGGAGATAGAGACCATGAATTCAATTCCGGGTTATAAATAAAGAACCGGTTCTGGCTAAACACAAATCCCATGTTATCAATGGTATATCCAATAAAACGTGTTGCTGCCGGTGCTTCTGCTCTTTCTGTCCATGCCCCGATCGGGTTTCCCCTGGTATCAGTTCCACCAGAATCATCCAGGGGGTCAAACCGCCAGAAATCAACGTAAAAAGTAGTGTTTTCAACTTCATCCAGGCTAAATCCCATTCCGACAAAACCATATCCACCGATATTGAAGCTAGCGGCATGCTCTCTTCCGATGGCAGGGAAATCAGCCTTTCGGGTCCAGACATCGTCTTGCGGGTCGTATTCCCAAAAATCAACCGTATAACTTCGGTCCGGATCCAGAACCACCCCACCTCCGAAATATACTTTCCCCTGCAGGGGGAAGCAAAAGCCCGTATACCGGGCAACACCGGGAAAATCAGCTTTCTGTACCCACGTATTCCCATCAAAGTCATACGCCCAGGTCTCCTGTGTCCCCTCCAGTCCAAGAATCGCCCATGCTGATGTAGCAATGCTGTAGTTGGTTACGGATGTTCCACTGGGGAAATCAGCTTTCTGGGTCCACGCATCCGTTTCCTGGTCATACTCCCAGAAATCAAATAACTGTTCCGTTGTATTATTTCCCATACCCATGTATCCTTTTCCATTCATGGTAAATGCAACGGCATTTGCCCTTGCCGGGCCTCCGAAACTTGATTTCTGAGTCCATACATCCTGGATGGTAAACGTAATGGGGTCGCTGTACCGGTAATTTGTTTGATCCGGAGTGGCATATGCCCGTACATAGTATTTAACCCTGGGCTCGAGCTCACCGATTACCTGAACAAATTCCCCGGGTTCAGCATGGTCAGTTGAGGCAGCTACCTCTGCACCCGTGATGGTTGGTGTGTTATTGGTTGATGAGAAAACAAAACCATAATCCTCAATACCTTCCCCTTCGTCAACAATCTCACCGGTAACCCTGACCATAGTAGAGGAGAGTATCTCAACACGTTTCGTCGTAAGGGCGATCTCGCGTACAATATCCAGTTTCTCACAGGAAGACAAAACCAATCCAAGTACAAGGAGAAAAAGGATGGCTTTCTGATAACCGGTATCCATTTTCATGATAGTATTCTTTGGTTTTTGGAGATCCCTTACTCGCAAAACGACAAAAAACCGGGAATTCTCTATAAATGTAATAAATATTCGAAAACAAGTATAAAACAACAGGTTATAAACACGATAACTTCATGCAATTTTCATGCCCCAATCCGGCCAAAATATTACTTTTGTAGTTTAAATTCTTAACAAAGGATTGGCATGAGAAAAACAGTATGGTTGATTTTATTGATTGTGATTTCAATTCACATGTATGGACAGGGAAAAAAGACAACGGATCATTTTATTGTCATGTTCTATAATGTCGAAAACCTGTTTGATACAGAGGATGATCCGGCGACCCTCGACGATGAATTTACTCCGGAAAGCGAAAAGCAATGGACCCCGGAACGGTATGAGAAGAAGCTCGATGATCTGTCGGAAGTTTTTGCATCCGTTGATAATAAGAACCTTCCCGCCATCATCGGTTTATGTGAAGTGGAAAACCGGCAGGTTCTTCAGGATCTCATTTCCACCCGTAAAATGGAAAAAGAAAAGTTTGGAATTGTTCATGAAGACAGTCCGGATGTCCGCGGTATAGATGTAGCGTTGATTTACCGGACGGATCTGTTTGAGGTGGAATCCTGGAAAAAGATCCCGGTTATTATTCCTTCTGACACCATAAAAACCCGCGACATTCTTTACGTTAAAGGAAACACAGCAGGTGATGAAGTCCTGCATTGTTTCGTTAACCATTGGAGTTCACGTCGTGATGGTGAAAAAGAGACCGAAAGAAGGCGTATCTATGCTTCGGTAACGTTGCGAAAAGCCGTGGATTCCATCCTTAATTTTGAACCGGAAGCAAAGATCATTATCATGGGAGATTTCAATGATGAACCCACAAACAACAGCCTTCATACCTTTCTCAATGCAAATAACAAGCGGAGGAATACTACCAACCGGGACCTGTATAACCTGATGTATGATATGCATAATTTGGAAAGTAAGGGAACATACAGTTACAAGGGAAACTGGAACATGCTGGATCAACTCATCGTTTCACAGGCATTGATCCATAACAGGAAAGGTATTTATCTTGATTTCACGGATGGTAAGATATTCAGCGAAGAGTGGATGATGTACAGCAATCCGAAAATTGGGGAGATAACACCCAACAAAACCTATGGAGGCGTGTCCTATTTCGGCGGAGTAAGTGATCATCTCCCGGTATATTTGATTTTGAAAAAAGGAGAATGATCGCCTGATTTGTCCTTTCCCGGCATATTGCTGTAAAACAGCTACATTCATTGTATACTTCTCTTCATGGATTTTAACTTAATATCAGAGTACAGTCCCACCGGCGATCAACCGGAAGCCATCCGGCAGCTGGTGGAAGGAGTGGATAGTGAAACACCTTTTCAAACCCTGCTGGGGGTAACAGGGTCGGGAAAAACATTCACCATTGCCAATGTGATTGAACAGGTGCAGCGACCTGTTCTTGTGCTGAGTCATAACAAGACACTGGCAGCTCAATTGTACGGTGAATTTAAGCAATTCTTCCCGGACAACGCGGTTGAATATTTTGTCTCCTATTATGATTATTACCAGCCGGAAGCCTACCTGCCGGTTACAGACACGTACATTGAAAAAGACCTGTCGATCAATGACGAGATTGAGAAATTGCGCCTCAGCACCACCTCATCCCTGCTTTCCGGGCGCAAGGATGTCATTGTTGTATCCTCTGTATCGTGTCTTTATGGGATAGGTAATCCGGAAGATTTTCACAGCAACACCCTCAAAGTGAACACGGGACAGACCATCCCCAGAAACGTTTTCCTGAGAAAGCTGGTGGATGGACTCTATTCCCGGAATGAATTCGACTTCAGGAGGGGCACCTTCCGGGTCAAGGGAGATACCGTGGATGTTTTCCTGGCATACGGTGATTATGCATACCGGGTTTTTTTCTGGGGTGACGAGATCGAGGGGATCGAATCGTTTGATCCGGTCAATGGAAAGGTGATTGAATCTCATGAACAGGTATTTATCTATCCGGCCAATATTTTTGTTACAACGCGTGAGCGGATGAATAATGCCCTGGTTGAGATTCATCAGGACATGGAAAAGCAGGTAGCGTATTTCCATGAGATTGCACGGGATGATGAAGCAAAGCGGTTGGAGCAGCGGGTGAAATACGATCTTGAAATGATAAAGGAGCTGGGGTATTGCAGTGGAATAGAGAATTATTCCCGGTATTTCGACGGGCGAAAACCGGGAACCCGTCCTTTCTGCCTGCTGGATTATTTCCCTGCTGATTTCATCACCGTTATCGATGAAAGCCATGTCACGATCCCGCAAGTCAGAGCAATGTACGGAGGAGATCATTCCAGGAAACAGACCCTGGTCGAATATGGTTTTCGCTTACCTGCGGCTCTGGACAACCGTCCGCTGAAAATTGAAGAGTTTGAACAAATGATCCGTCAGGTCATATTTGTCAGCGCCACACCGGCTGACTATGAGCTTGAAAAGAGTGAGGGAGTGGTTGTAGACCAGGTAATACGGCCAACCGGACTGCTTGACCCGGCTATTGAGGTACGGCCCAGTCAGAATCAAATTGACGACCTGATGGAGGAGATCAATCTCCGGGCAGAGAAGAATGAACGAGTGCTGGTAACAACACTGACCAAGAGAATGGCAGAAGAGCTCAGTGCCTACCTTCACCGGTTGGCTGTTAAATGCCGCTACATTCATTCCGATATTGATACACTGGAACGGGTTGATATCATGGAGAACCTCAGGAAAGGAACGTTTGATGTCCTGGTCGGGATCAACCTCCTGCGTGAGGGGCTTGACCTCCCGGAAGTATCACTTGTTGCTATTCTTGATGCCGACAAGGAAGGTTTCCTGAGATCGTCCCGGTCACTTACACAAACAGCCGGAAGGGCAGCAAGAAACATCAATGGAAAGGTGATCATGTACGCTGATTCCATAACCGGATCGATGCAGAGCACCATTGATGAGACAAACCGGCGCAGGGAAAAACAGTTGAACTATAATGAAGAGATGGGGATCACGCCGCGTCAGATCATTAAAGCCACAACATCCATTATGGGTGATCTTTCCGGTAAAAGAGGCATGAAAAAGGCATACATTGAACCGGAAGACATGAATCTGGCAGCGGATCCGGTGGTGAAATACATGGACGATAGGGCGCTTGAAAAGGCAATTGATAAAACGAGAAGATCCATGGAGAAAGCGGCACGGGAACTTGACTTCATAGAAGCTGCGCGAATGCGGGATGAGATGTATGAGCTGGAGAAGATGCTGCAGGGAAAGAAGTAGTTACGTCAACCGTTTAGCGGTAACGAAGCCCGTATCGAAGTGCGGTAATCGGTTACGTTAAAAAAAAGAAAATAACGACTGACGTAAGACGCTTTACGAAACGGGCATCGTAACCGTATGACGTCTGACGATATTTATCTATGGGATAAAAAAAACGCCGGATTCGAATCCAACGTTTTTATCTTTATAGTTCAATGTAATGCTTACCCTAAATACGATTTAAGCAATTTACTCCGGGAGGTGTGACGGAGCCGGCGAATGGCTTTTTCCTTTATTTGCCTGACCCGCTCACGGGTGAGTCCGAACCGTTCTCCGATCTCTTCCAGGGTCATATCCTGGATACCGATTCCAAAAAAGAGCTTGATGATATCCCGTTCACGTTCTGTCAGGGTTGCCAGTGCCCGGTCAATCTCCTTGATGAGGGATTCATTCAACAGGGTTTTATCGGCAACCGGTGAGTCGTTGTTTGGCAGGACATCCAGCAGGCTGTTATCCTCCCCGTCGACAAACGGTGCATCGACAGAAACATGACGTCCTGACACTTTCAGTGTATCGGTCACTTTCTCTTTTGGCAATTCAAGAGCTTCGGCAAGTTCCTCGGGTGAAGGAGTACGTTCAAATTCCTGCTCAAATTTAGAAAATGCTTTATTGATCTTATTGAGTGATCCCACCTGGTTCAGGGGCAGGCGGACAATCCTGGATTGTTCGGCCAGTGCTTGCAGAATCGACTGCCTGATCCACCAGACTGCATAGGAGATAAACTTAAATCCACGCGTTTCGTCGAATTTTTCAGCTGCTTTAATCAGTCCAAGGTTCCCTTCATTGATCAGGTCCGGCAGGCTCAATCCCTGGTTCTGATACTGCTTGGCAACCGAAACGACAAATCTCAGGTTGGCCCTGGTCAATTTTTCCAGGGCATCACGATCACCTTTTTTAATCCGCTGTGCCAGTTCTACCTCTTCTTCAACGGATATCAATTCCTCTTTCCCAATTTCCTGCAGGTACTTATCCAGTGAAGCACTCTCCCGGTTGGTAATCGATTTTGTAATTTTTAATTGTCTCATCTTTTCTTCAGATCTCCTAATATTAAATATTTTGCGAAGTTATGGCTTTTAACAACACAAGTCAAGAGTTAGGTGTGGTTAAATAAATCTTGATAAAAAAAGGCTTGCAGAACAAGCCTTTTAACAAGTTGATCCACAGTTATTCACCTTATCGTCTTATCTCGTAACTAAAGAACGTTCCATTGGGTTGAATTCCCTCAATGGAATATAGTGTTCTGCCTCCACCCAGAATATCTTTGACTTCACTGACACGCTGAACGCTGTTCCCGTTAATACGGAGAACAATGGTTCCTGATCGCAGTCCCAATTCACTCAAATACCCTTCACCGGCATCGGTGATCTTCACACCATTTGAGATATTGTATTCTTCTCTATCGCCGTCAGAAAGTTCATCGAACTTTGCACCCATTATCAGGTCATCCGGGCGGACAATTTCGGTGCTACCTTCCGTGTTACGTAAAACAACTTCAAATGGTTTCCTTTTATTGTCTCTTTTTATCAGAACATCCACTTTATCGTTTGGACGGTATTTGCTGATCTGTTCCTGAAGTTCTGCTACCGAATTAACATTCACATCATTAACACGTAGCACAACATCTCCCTCTTTGATCCCTGCATCTTTTGCTGCTCCATTTTCACGCACACTATTAATGTACACTCCTTCAATCCTGTCCAGTTTTTTCTCTTCTGCCAGGCCAGCATCCACATCGTTGATGGTGACTCCAAGAATGGCTCTCTGTACTTCTCCGAATTCTTTCAGGTCTTCAACAATTTTTTTCACGATATTTACGGGTACGGCAAAAGAGTTTCCTGCATATCCGCCGGTAGGTGAAATGATGGCAGTGGTTAATCCGATGAATTCTCCATTTAGGGTAACCAGTGCTCCACCGCTATTTCCACGGTTGAGCGCGGCATCCGTTTGAATGAATGACTCAATCCGGAATTCATCGGGAAGTAATCCCAGGTTTCTCCCCTTGGCACTGATGATACCGGCGGTGACCGTTGAAGTAAGGTTAAAGGGGTTGCCAACAGCAAGGACCCACTGTCCGAGTTTCAGTTTGTCGGAATCACCGAAACGTAAATAGGGCAGGTCTTTTTCTTTGATCCTGATCAATGCAATATCCGTGCTGGGATCACGCCCCACTATTTCGGCCTCGAAAACCCGTTTATCATTTAAGGTCACTTCAATTTCATCCGAGCCCTCGATCACGTGATTATTGGTTACGATATATCCATCCTCTGAAATGATAACACCCGATCCATAGCCAAGCATTGGCTGCGGGTTGCGGTTATACCGGTCTCCGTAAAAAAACTCATACAATGGATTACGGTATGCTGAGCTTCTCTCGGTAACCGTCATCACATGCACCACAGCATGAACCGTATTCTCTGCTGCAAAGGTAAAATCGAACTCTGCCGCTTCGAAATCCTGAGGCAGATTGGCAAACCGGACCAACTGCGAATCGCTCTTCTCAACAATTACCGGATCAGCAGGCTTCTGAATAAACAATGTATATGTAAATATGGCTAATAATCCTCCAACCAGGGCTACCATTAATGTACCCAATATCTTCTTTCCGTTCATGATAATCAGTTTTATAATATGGCAACAAATTTAATCAATATTTGTTTGGTTTTTCATAACAAATATTATGCCTCTAAAATAAGATTGCTAACTTTACAACTACCTAAACGCATGATTATTATTGAAGTTGCTGCGTGTATTGTGATTTAACACTTTTTAACAATTCCTGACATGTTGATTCATTTTTATAAATACCACGGCACAGGGAATGATTTTATCGTCATTGATAACCGGCAGGAGCTGCCCGTATCAGGAAATCAGACACTCGTTAACCGGTTATGCGACCGCAGGTTTGGAATTGGTGCGGATGGCCTGATGTTGTTATACGGTCACGATCAATATGATTTTGAGGTGAACTATTTCAATGCGGATGGATTGGAAGGATCCTTCTGCGGGAACGGTGCACGGTGCATTGCAGCTTTTGCATACCGGTCAGGGATTACCGGGAAATCGATGCATTTTAAAGCGTATGATGGCATCCACGAGGCATCGGTTGAAAACGGTCAGGTGAGGGTGAAAATGAGTGATGTTAACCGGGTAGAGAAGAGGAATGATTTTTACTTCCTGGACACCGGTTCACCTCATGCCGTCTTTTCACGGTCTGATGTAAAAACAATGGATGCATATGCAGAAGGAAAAAAGATCAGGTATAGCAAACCGTTTGAACCCGGGGGAACCAATGTTGACTTTATTCAACCGGACGGGAATACCCTCTTTGTCCGGACTTATGAAAGGGGTGTGGAAAATGAAACCCTGTCCTGTGGGACGGGAGTCGTTGCATCTGCCATTTGTTCAGTCCTGGATGACAAAATGGACAAACCTCCTGTCTCTGTTCAAACCAGGGGCGGAAAGCTGGAAGTTGATTTTACCATCGACACTGAAAATCATATTACCGATATATGGCTTATTGGCCCCGCAACTTTTGTTTTTGAAGGGAAAATTGAAATTTGATTAACCTGATTATACGTAAATTATTACAATACAACTTCTTTAAGAATAAAATACCAGACTCATGAAAACCTACAAACAAACCCGGCAATTAATATTGATCGTCCTCGGTTTTTCCCTGTTCCAGGTATGTTGGACCCAGGAAGAATCGCAAGCCGACCAGGATGCTATTCGCGCATTGGAACGCAATTTTGAAATGCTTGATCACCGGTTGGATGTCATCGCAAAAGCAATCGATGATATTTACTGGTATAATAAAGTTGGCGATGTTGCCTTCATTGACAAGGTATACATTTACGGTCCTCCCTTATGGAAAGAAGAAAACCCAACGGCTCAGGGAGCAGGGAACCCGGTGAAGTTCTGGTCGTATGTATTCATCCCGAAGAATATTGATCCTTCGCGAAAATACCCTTTGCTGGTTCTTCCTCACGGCGGGGTTCATAGTGACTTTACCACCTACCATACACACATCATCAGGGAGATGATGGCACAGCAATACATAGTCGTTGCTGCGGAGTACCGGGGAAGTACCGGATATGGAATGAGTCATTACCGGAAGATCGATTATGGTGGCCTTGAGATCGAAGATGTAGATGCCAGCAGGCAATACATGATTGACAATTATGATATTGTTGACAAGAACCGGGTTGGTATCATTGGCTGGAGTCATGGCGGGCTGATCGCCCTGCATAACGTTTTTGAACATCCTGAAAATTATACGGTTGCTTATGCCGGTGTCCCGGTCAGCGACCTGATTGCCAGGATGGGGTATAAAACACAATCCTACCGTGATCTCTATTCAGCCGATTACCACATCGGAAAAACAGCCTATGAGGATGTGGAAGAATACAGGAGAAGGTCTCCTGCATGGCAGGCTCATAAACTGAAAACTCCCCTCCTGATCCATACCAATACCAATGATGCTGATGTCAATGTCCTGGAAGTGGAGCATTTGATAAAAGCATTAAAAGCAGAAGGAAAACAGTTTGAATATAAAATCTACCAGGAGATCCCGGGAGGACATTCTTTTAATCGGATGGATACTCAGGTTGCAAGGGAAATACGGCTTGAGATCTACGAGTTCCTCGACCGGTACCTCCATCCTCCCAAACCGTTGAAAAGCATGGATGAGCTGAAGAAAGCGGCGTATTTTTTCTAAAGGTCAATGGTAATTCGGTAGTAACTCGATTGTAATTCAGTAGTACCTCAGTGGTAATTCTCTGAAGGAGTCTCCCGTAGGGATCTGCCAAAGAAATGTCTCTTGCTAATATGTCTTATTCGTCAGACCAACTTTCTCCCGCACAATCCATCGCTTAGTGGTCAGACGAAGTTCACACTGCTAACTACTAAGACACAACACGTCACTCAGTCACTTAGTCACTCAGTCTCAAAGTCTCCCCCTCTTTTACCGAGGACCAAGCACCGAGCACCCAGTATCCAGTACCCAGCACCTTATTCCCGAATCCCTTCCAGGTTCCCATCCCTTCACTCCAAACCATACTTATCAATCAGGTAAATCAAAGCGGCATTTGCAGCGCTTCCCATCTGCATCTCTCTTTTGTTCACCTTTTCGAATGTGTCGTTGGGTGAATGGTGGTAATCAAAATAGCGGTTTGTATCCGGCAGGTATCCGATCAGTACGGTATTGAACTCCTTCAATCTGCCAACATCAGCACCGCTGCCACCACGGGTAAAGAGATGAATGCCATAGGGCAGGAAAAATGGTTTCCATTGCACGATTCTTGCGATCGTTTCATCGGGTGCATCAATATAAAATCCTACCGGGGACGTTCCTCCCCTGTCACATTCAATGGCTAACAGGTGTTTTTCGCCTGAGCTCCTGACATGTTCAGCATAGGTGACCGATCCGGTACCGCTTACCTCCTCGTCCATGAACATGACCGCTCTGATTGAATGTTTTGGTTTTATTCCCAGTTCGGTAAATATCCGCAACACCTCGATCGATTGTATACAACCCACACCATCATCATGGGCTCCTTCACCGGTATCCCATGCATCCAGGTGTCCCCCGATAATGATATATTCATCAGGGTATTCCGTTCCCCTGATTTCACCGATGACATTGTACGATTCCACATCCGGCAGGAGCCGGCCGGAAGTCCTGAAAAAGAGTTCAATGTCCGGATCAGATTTCAACCATTCACTTAAAAGATCGGCATGTGCAGTACAGATGCACACGGCAGGGATTTTGGGAACTTCCTCATCATACCGTGTGACACCGGTATGGGGATATTCATCCGTTGCCAGTGTGAGTGAACGGATCACAGCACCGACCGCTCCGTATTTTGCAGCAGCGGAGGGTCCCTGTACCCTTTGCGCGGCTGCCCTCCCATAGGCGGTAAAAGTACTTTTCAGGGCAGGATCCATCGGCTGATTGAAGAACACGATCCTGTCCCGGATGGCTTCCTCCCCAAGCATTTCCAGCTCTTCTATCCCGTTCACCTCAATGACCTTTGCCTGAATGCCTTCAGTACCTGTTGGAACAGCCATCCCAAGGTCGGAAATAATGACTTCCCTGGTGCCATGAACCCTGGAGATGAGGGAAGCCGTTTCTTCTCCCCTGATCCAGTTTCTCACCATCATTTCCTGATAGAAGATGGTATCTGCTCCCGCCGATCTCATTAATTCAGCAGTAAATTTTACTGCCTCTCTCACCTCGGGTGAATTGGGCAATCGTCCACCGATTTCTTTTGACAGGTACCTGAGGCTTTCATAGGCTGTATTGTCTGAAAGGGCTTCGTCAAAGATCATCTCTACAGACTTCAGATCTTCATTTTCCTGAGCCTTAACAGGATGGGAAGTCCCAACACAGAATAGTAAAATGATTGCAAAAAATTTCATGGATTACCGTATTTGAATGTGCAGTATAAAAATAGAAGAATTACGCATCGATGTTGGCGTACTTTGCATGTTTTTCAATGAATTCGCGGCGTGGAGGGACCTCATCGCCCATCAGCATGGAGAATATCCTGTCTGCTTCGGCAGCGCTTTCAATGGTAACCTGCCGGAGGGTTCTTTTTTCCGGGTTCATGGTTGTTTCCCACAGTTGCTCAGCGTTCATTTCTCCAAGTCCTTTGTACCGCTGCATAGAGATACCACTATCCTTTCCCTGTCCAAGCTCTTTCGTGACCGCCATCCGTTCTTCTTCCGACCAGCAATACCGTTGTTCTTTTCCTTTTTTTACCAGATAAAGGGGAGGCGTAGCAATGTAAAGGTTTCCGTTTCGGATCAATTCCTGCATATACCGGAAGAAGAAGGTCATGATCAGGGTGGTGATATGGCTTCCATCCACATCCGCATCGGTCATGATCACGATTTTGTGGTATCGCAGCCCTTCCATATTGAGTGCTTTACTATCTTCCTCGGTACCAATCGTCACTCCCAGTGCGGTAAAAACATTTTTAATCTCTTCATTTTCAAATATCTTGTGCTGCATTGCTTTTTCCACGTTGAGGATCTTTCCCCGCAGGGGCATGATGGCCTGGTATTTTCTGTCCCGTCCCTGTTTGGCTGTTCCTCCGGCGGAATCACCCTCAACCAGGAATATTTCGCACAGCGTGGGATCTCTTTCCGCGCAATCCGCCAGTTTACCGGGCAGCCCTGATCCGGAGAGCACATTTTTCCGCTGCACCAGTTCTCTGGCTTTCCTGGCAGCATGCCTTGCTGTAGCTGCCAGAATCACTTTCTGAACAATCGTCCTGGCATCCTTTGGATTCTCTTCAAGATAATTTGTCAGGAGATTACTTACCGCCTGATCCACAGCGCCCATAACCTCGGAATTGCCAAGCTTGGTCTTTGTTTGTCCTTCAAACTGAGGTTCCTGAACCTTGATGGATATAATGGCGGTCAATCCTTCCCGGAAATCATCTCCATTGATATCAAATTTCAATTTCGTCAGCATTCCGGATTTCTCCGCATAATTTTTCAGGGTTCTTGTTAGTCCCCGTCTGAAACCGGCAAGGTGTGTCCCTCCTTCAATGGTATTGATATTGTTCACATAGGAGTGGATATTTTCCGAGAACGAGGTGTTGTACTGCATCGCAATTTCAACGGGCACTTCATTTTTCTCCGTTTCGATGTATATCGGTGTTTCGATCAGTTTTTCCCTGGTTGCATCAAGAAAAAGCACGAACTCCTTCAATCCTTCATCCGAGTAATAATTCTCGCTTCTGAATCCTTCACCATTACCATTCCCGTTATCTCCGGTTTCTCGTCTGTCCGTAATGGTCAGGGTAATTCCCTTGTTCAGGTAAGCCAATTCCCTCAATCTGGCAGCCAGTATTTCAAAATTAAAATCGGTAGTGATAAAGATGCTATTATCCGGAGTAAAGGTTATTTCCGTACCGGTTCGTTTGGTTTCTCCGATGATTTTAACTGCATCGAGCGGTTTCCCAAATCGATATTCCTGAAGGTATATCTTGCCATCCCTGTGAACTTCAGCCCTCAGTTCAGATGAGAGGGCATTTACACAGGAAACGCCGACTCCATGCAGTCCACCGGATACTTTGTAGGACTCCTTGTCAAACTTTCCACCTGCATGCAAAACCGTCATCACCACTTCCAGGGCAGATTTCTTCTCCTTATCGTGAATATCGACTGGTATTCCCCTGCCATCATCCTTTACCGTCAATGAACCATCTTCATTGATAATCATTTCAATGTTTTTACAATACCCTGCAAGGGCTTCATCAATTGAATTATCAACCACCTCATATACAAGATGATGTAACCCCTTTACACTAACATCACCAATATACATTGCAGGTCTTTTCCTTACCGCTTCCAATCCTTCCAACACCTGGATGCTTTCAGCTGAATATTCCTGGTTCCCTTTGCTCTTTGGTTTCAAATCTTCCATCTTCTGAACTGTTTAACCGTTTAACATACCATATCTAAACCGGATACGTTTCCTGTATCCGCACTTTTAAGGTACTCTTTTCGAATTTTTATTGATCTGATTTTACCCTTCTTCAATCCAACCTGTCTGCTACCTGAAGTGAAGATTATTTTGTGCTTTTCAGTATGTTTTTTGCTATTTATATATTATTAAATTACAGGATGTTATAACCTACTTTCAACCATCTCTGAATTCATGTCAAATATACAAAATTTTACTGGTTTTATGGTGCTGAAAAAAGCCAAAAATACCCGTTTTTTTAACAAAAGATTAACATTCCTGTGATATTCATTAATTTGATTTTGCTGATCTGTTTTTCGAACACACGATCAGCAACCGGGTACTGCTTGAGGATGGTAAGTTTAACCAGGCTTACTCTACCTACAAGGCGTAGGTAAATCCCACGAGGATAAAGAATTGCTGGGAGGGATACTGGTTCCACTGTGAATACCGGACAGACGCGATGTTGTATAAATTCACGAAGCCGGATAACAGCTTGGTATACCTGTATTCGATACCGAGGTTTATATCGAGCAATCCATCCAGCTTCTTCTTCACCGCATTTCCGGCTAATCCATAGGTTTTTGCATATCGCTTTCCCTGCCCGAAAAGGTCAGCCGATATCAAGATCTTATTCCTCAGGTTATAGGATGCAGCAAAAGTAATATCCCAGGATGGTTTGTGCCATGGTTCATCCTGAGCGGACATGGAGTACCCGTAATAGTTACCTTTGAGCAGCAGGGAGAGTTTATCCGTTGGTTTTGATTCCACCTCGCCATACAGGGATATCAGCTCGACATCATCGTACTCAACATTGAATTGATTTCTCAGTTCACCAACGGTATCGTTCACAAAGAAGTACATGTCGTCAATCAAAGCATAGGAACCTTTGATCTTAAATGTCGTTGAAGTGCTGATGCTTCCCAGGAATCCTCCATAAACATCCAGGTTATGATCGCTGTTTTTCACTGACAAACCCGGTATCACAAACGGATTCTCAGAAGCAATGTTCCGGTAATGATTTATTTCCAGACCTCCATCAACTCCCAGGTAGGCAAATAACAGGTTCTCTATCACATTAAACTGCAATTCAACCTGCGGGTAAAAATGAGGAGTCGTGTTATCCTCTTTCATGTCGAAAGTTATGGAAAGCCCAGCCTGCAGTTTCCACAGGGAAGAACGCCTTAAAAACCAGGGTGCCACTTTCAATACTGCATTATAGGTTGAGTCAATACCTTCGCTTTTATCCAGGTAATGAAACGCCAGGTCGGTTCCGATATACGGTTTATTGAATAATTTACTGAAACGGCTATCCAGGTGAAAGCCGTTTTCTGTCATATCATACTTATCCCTGAAATAGTTGTATTGAAAAGCGACATTATAGGCAAACTTATTTGAATCCACATGGGCTGACCGCAATCCGATTTTTCCTGACAGCAGAAGGTAACTTTGTTTGATATCTTTTTTATCGATATCCCTGACCAGTGAATCGGGAACGATAACTGTGTCCGTATCATAGCCATAATAATAGAACTGGTCACTCTGCAATCCCAGGCTTCCGGAAAGGATTGCTTTCTTCATAATTTTCTTGCCGTACAGATCCACTTCACTATTCCCGTACCCGCCGAAAACCTTTTTATCATTATCAAGCAGGACATCCCCCTGGGAGGAGATGTGTTTGCCATAAACACCATAAGAGTGCTCTTTCGACCTGAGGTTGTTAATGCTCAACTCACCAAAGGGTGTCCAGTAGTTTCCGAATCCGATCTTCAGCAGGGAGTGGTACAATTTCGGCAGGGTTTCTCCCTCCATTCTTGCGGGACGGATCGGGTGCAACTCGTATTCCGGCGAAAAAGATTGCGGTGTGATGGTATAGTTATATTCGGGGGTGAACTGGAGTGTGTCATCAAGCACGGGAAGGTGGGTAACCTTAAACGCATCGGACAGGGATGGTGCGTATGGTTTTACCACCTTTACCTCCTTCCTGATGGGATCCTGGGAATGGAGTGCAGTGGATACCAGCAGAAAATATCCCAATACTACAACTATGTATTTTATCTGATTCAGTGGACTCATAATCTATGGTTTTCCATCATGGAAAATAGTATCTGACATTTCAATAGCACCATTCAGTCTGATTGTATCCTGCACTGCCGGTGCATTCAGGAACTGCTCCAACTCCACAATTTCATTGTATTTCCTGGATGCCTCCTCTATGATCCCGTCGTTTGGTTCTTCATAATAATCAATAATCGCCTGCAACATGTGTTTTGCCTGGAAATAATCCTCTTTTCTGACTTTAATATCAGCATCCAGGATAAATAGTTTAGCCATCCAGTAAGGGTGTGGTGTATTGAGTTCTAAAAATTGGTTGATCTCCTGTTCAGCTTTTTCAAACTGTTCTTTCAGGAAATAGATTTCAGCCACCCTGTATTTTGACTCAGCACCTTCAATGCTTTTAACTTCCGATGCGACTCTCCGGAAATTGGATTGTGCCTGGTCCAGTTGTTCGAGGGCATAATGAGATTTGGCAATTTTAAAATAGGCTTCTCTTGCCATCTCTTCAGACACTTTATCGGATATCAGCAACTTTTTTGCTGCATCGATGGTGTTGTTATAATTCTCCAGTATATAAAAACTGCGCATAAGGCCCAGCCGGGCAATCAGCAGGTTATTTGGCAATTCGGCAACTCCCTCAAGGTAAGCATATTGTTCAATTGCTTCATGCAGTTCTCCTGCTTTGAAATTTATCGCAGCAGCGGCTACAAGTGCCGGCTCGGTAAACAGGCTCCTTGGACTTTCAATCACGTAGGTATAGGAGGCAAGTGCCTCTTCCACATCGCCCAGTTTCATTTCACACTCGGCTTTATAAAAATGGGCATTCAGAAGAAAGCTACCCTGGTCGAATCGTTCAATGTAAGTGTTCAGGGTTTGGACTGCCCGTTCACAATTACCTGCCATGTATAAATTCTCGCCTGCGATATAGGTTAGGGAGTCCTGTTCCGCAAGTGTCACCGTAACTTCATCGCCGAGGTTTCTGACATAGTCGAAATATTGATCCACTTCATTCAAATCCACATATACGTTCTTTAAGCCGGCAAGGGCATTGTGAGCCTCTTCGGTCCCCCGATAGTTTTCAATTGCTCTGGTAAACCAGCTAATCGCATCCTCATTCCGGTTAATATTGTAATATACAAGACCCAGTTGCACCATGGCTTTGGGCACATAACTGCTGTTCTCAAGTTCATCAATAATGTTCTTATAATCCTCAATGGCCCGGTCGTAGTTTTCGATCGTAACAAAGGATTTCCCTCGTTCGAACAATGCGTCATCCACATAGGCAGAAGATGGTATTTCCTCCAGCAGACTGGTCAGTACCCTGATTTTTTCCTGGTGGTTGTTGGTAACGCCCAGGATTATTCCTTTTTGGAACATGGCATAATCGGATCCGGAAAGTCCCAGATCAATTGCCCTCTGGTAAAAGGAGAGCGCGGTCCGGAAATCGGATACAATGAAGTAACAATCGGCGATCCGGTTCAGGGCATCGCCCATCATTTTCGACTTCGTCTCTCCTGCCAGGTTAACGTATTTTCTGAACCAGTTTAACGCCTCAGAATATGCCTTTTCTGAGAAATAGATATAGCCAAGGTTATAATGGGCAACCTGAAACTCAATCGTTTCGAATGCGCCCGGTAATCCAATAAATTCCTGATAATCGTCAAAAGCCATTTCAAAATCGTTTAACCGGTAGTAGGCTTCTCCCCTCCAGTAATAAGCACGGGCTCTAATCGTCATATCAAACGCCCCATATTCAAGGCTCAGGTCGAAATGATCAACTGCCTCATCAAATTTCAGATCATTGAACAGTTCCAGTCCACGGTAAAATGCAACCCGCTGGTAAGCCGATTTGATCCGGTCATTCTTCTCCTGGATCTTGTTGAGTGATTCCAGGGCTTCTTTATAATTCCGTGTATTGAGATATGCCTGCATGAGAAATTCATAGGCCTCATCGATCCGGTCGGAATGGGCATATTCCTCAATGTATTGGTTCAGGGCCCTGATGGCCTCATTGAAAGGAGAGTAAGAGAGTTCATAGGTTATCTTGGCAAAGTTGAAGAGGGCATCTTCTTTTATCGTTTCATCGAAATCCATTTTTGAGGCTGATGAGAAAGCCATCCGTGCCATATCCTTTCTTTCCGTTCTCAGGTAACAATCGGCTAACAGGTAGTATGCATTCTGGCTCAACAGGTCACTGCTGCCCGTCACCCTCTCGAAAAGCTGAGCGGCTTTTTCGAATTCACTCACCTGATAATAGGCAAAACCAAGCTGATAACGATCTTCCCTGGTTACTGTTCTTGACTCGGACATGTATTTTTCAAGGTGGGGAATTGCCTCCCGGTACCGCTCCTTTTTGTGGTAGGCATCACCGATGAATTTTTCGATCTCAATGGCTCTGCTGGGTGTGGCTGTTTCAAGCAGTGGAGGGGCATATTCCAGTATCTCGTCATAATTCTTCTGCAGATAAAGGATCTGAACAATATAAAATGGAACAACAGGGGAAAAATTTTCATCATCGGTCAGGCGCCTGAATTCCCGTAAAGCGGTTTCATGGTTTTTCTCCGAATAAGCAATGTGTGCATAATAGTATATAGCAGGAGAAGTATAGGTTGTATTGATATCTTTTATCTCGAAAAATGCCAGGCTTGCCTTTTCCATGTTTCCAATCATGAAGTAGCTGTAACCCGACTTGAAATAATACTCAGCAAGTTGTGTTTCGGATAAGACCATCCGGTCTACCCCTTCAAAGTAGCGAACAGCCCCTCTGTAATTCTTATTCTGGTATTCAAACAGGGCAAGTTCAAAGAGGGCAAGCTTGGCTTTCGGACTCTCCGGATGATTTCGGATAAATTCCTGGATAAGGTATTCAGCATCTTCATTAAACAGTTCAACCGCACAAAGTGCAGCATAAAATTCAGCATCCGTTTTCCATTCCGAATCCTTGCCCTGATAAGACTCAAGAGCTTTCACAAAATGATTCTGTGCCGCACCGTATTTTTGCTTCTGAAACAGGTCAAGCGCTGTTTTGTATTCAGAATCAATCGTTTCTAATGAGTGTGGTTTTTGTGCAAAAAGCGGTGACAGCAAAAAAAACTGGATACAAATGATACCTATGATAGCTACCCGTCGAAAATCCATATTTCAGGGGTTTGTATATTGCACAAAGTTAACTATAAAAACGGCATCTGTTTTCTTTTAGTATCTGATTACACAAACATCCATTTCAAGGGGAAAACTTCCTGAAAACCATGCCATATACTATAGGTTTCACAAGTTTACTAAAATTAGAAAATGATGTTGGTATCATAGATCGGATAGTTATCCACACAATTTGAAAGTAATAAACAAAACGTCAACCATTCAGGCAGCATTATACAACGAATCCATAAAGAAAATTGCACCGGTTTATTCCTTATCCTGAATTGTTCTGCTATTTTTACCCCACCCTATTATGCATGGGTTATTCTGCTTTACATTTAATAAAGGATTATATTGCCCGGTGGTGAAATATAACTGATGATTGCATATAGCTTTGAATCTACAAGAACATAGCAAAAGAATTGTAGCTGTAATACTAAATGCGTTATTATTGGCACCCTTTCTATTCTGCCAGTCAAAAGACGTTGAAGCAGGTGTGGCTGATACATGGAAAGAAACAGAAAAAACAGGTTTTCCTGAATTTTCCACTGTCACCGGTGAACAATCGACTTCGGGTTATTATGTTTTCGCCATCTCCCCCTACCTTGGCATACTTGATCACTGGGGCAATCCAATATTTTACAGAAAGATCTCCAGTGGGGTGCGTAATTTTACCCCTCAGAAGAATGGGTTGTTTTCCTTTTTCGACAATGCTACCAGTTCATTCCATCTAATGAATCAACGCTTCCAGGTTGTTGACACCTTTTGCGTGAAAAATGGATACACTACGGATTCACATGATTTTGTTCTCCTGGAGGATGGGAGCTGTATCCTGATGGGATTTGACCTGAGACAGGTAGATATGAGTCTTATTTTTCCGGGAGGGAGTAAAGATGCTACCGTAAGAGGGATCGTAATACAGGAATTAAATCCATACGGTACTGTGAAGTTCCAATGGGAAAGCTGGGATCATTTTGACATTCTGGATTGTGATCCCCATTTTGTTGATCTCACGGCTAAAGTGATTGATTACGTCCATGCAAATGCAATAATGATTGACAGGGATGGTCACCTTCTGCTCTCAAGCCGCCACATGAGCGAAATCACTAAAATTAACAGAACAACCGGGGAAATCATCTGGCGGTTGGGAGGTAAAAAGAATGAGTTTCAATTCATTGATGATGCCGTTGGCTTTTCCGGTCAGCACTCTCCAAACCGCATGGCAAACGGTAATTTTTTAATCTTTGATAACGGTAACAGTCATACCCCCCAACTTTCCAGTGCAAAAGAATATCAGATCGATGAAGAAAGCAAAACAGCAAGGCTGATCAGAGAATTTCGACAGTCACCCGATGTATATTCTTCCGTTATGGGAAACAGTTTGCCAATCCTAAATGATCACATCCTGATTGGCTGGGGTAAAAATACATCCGGCGCTTTTCTTACCGAGTTTGATCAAGAAGGCAATGTATGCACTAATGTATCATGGCCAAATTCAGGCATTTACTGGAGCTATCGTGTATCTTTCACCGAAAAACTTCCCGCTCTGTTTCTCACAGACACGAATTCCATTGATTTTGGAACGATTGCACTCGGTGATTCACTGATCAAAACCATTGACCTGGGGAATGATTCCGGTTCAGATGCAATACTTTTTGGAATATCTGCTAAAAACAATCCATTCTTTTTATTGAATTCACTCCCAATCCAAATACCGGATAATGACACCGTTGAATTAGACATCTGTTTTCGCCCCGAAGAGGCAGGGAATTATGCTTCACCGTTCTACCTGACATTCAGGTTTGACTCATTAACAATGGAAGATCATATGCTTGCCAGCCGTTTATATTTATCCGGAAAGTCAGTGTTCCATGGAACGAGTATAAGGAATCAGATGAAATCAAACGTGACCATCTACCCGAATCCATTCCAGGATGATTTGTTTCTCGAAAACTGCGAAACGGTTTCTGGCATCACAATGGTTTCAGTAACCGGTGTAGAAATGATACAACTGGATAACCATCAAAAATCACCGGTACACATCAGGACAGATCGTTTTCTACCCGGGGTATATATTCTGGAGCTTCGATTCAGGGATGGTTCTGCTGAAAAGAGAGTAATAATCAAGGCAAATTAACCCAGGTTACTACCATTGGTACTTTTTGTATGTTGTTTACCGGTTATCCTTGTAACGATAATCCTTGAATGCAAATAGTCCGGTCGGGACGAATTTACTAACACCTCCCTGTTAATTACTATTTGCACATTTTGAGGTATCCGGGGTGAAAAATTGTATTTTTGAAGAGTTGGGGTGTATCAAATCCATGTTGATTCGAATCTGAAAAATGACACTGGACACCATCATATCGTTTCAGGATTGTTCGATCATGCAAAAGGACAACCTGATCTTATCGGACGTTACGTTCACCATCTCCCGTGGAGAATTTGTATATCTCATTGGCAGGGTTGGCAGCGGTAAAAGCAGTGTGATAAAAACCATCAATGCACAGATCCCCCTCAGAGCCGGAGAAGCAACTGTTTCCGGTTATAACCTCACCAGTATAAAAAAGAGCCAGGTTCCCTTTCTCAGGAGAAAACTGGGGATTGTTTTTCAGGATTTTCAGCTGTTGACAGACCGCTCTGTCCAGGCGAACCTGGAATTTGTCCTGCAATCGACCGGGTGGAAAGTAAAAAAAGCCATTGACGAGCGTATCGGAGAAGTGCTGGAAAGAGTCGGCCTGGGCTATAAAGGATACAAGATGCCCCACCAGTTGTCAGGCGGTGAACAGCAACGGGTTGTCATTGCCAGGGCGCTGCTGAACGATCCGGAGATTATTCTCGCGGATGAACCCACCGGCAATCTCGATCCGGAAACATCGGAAGGCATTATCGGGACACTTCAATCCATCAGCCAGAGTGGCCGTGCTGTTGTCATGGCTACCCATAACTATACACTCCTGAAAAAATTTCCTGCACGAACCCTGAAATGCTGTGATGGAAAGATCACCGAAGTGGACCACTGGGAAGAGATTGACTTTGATGCGCTGAAGGACTAAAGATTTAGTTCCTGGTTCCTGGTTTCTGGTTAAATTCGAATTTATCCTGCCGGCAAGGCAATGGTTATACGATGGTCATTCAATAGTCATACGATTGTCATGCGATTGTCATACAATGGTAAATACAGTTACTGGGTCCTCGTTGCTCGGTCCTCGGTATAGTAACTCTGTACTCCTTTGTCCGCCGGAGCTTTAGCGTAGGTGGATGTACTCTGAACTACCACTCATCAATCATCATTCATAACTGTAATCACTTCGTCTCCCAGTCCCTTCGACTCAAAGTCTCCCAGTCACATCGCCTCGTCCTTCCTGACTGCCGTCAGGCAGGCATCCTTCATCCTTAATCCTTCCTCACTCCCCTATCCCCACCAGGTCCAGCATGAATGCATACTCCATGGCTGTTTCCCGGTATCTTCTGAACCGTCCTGATACTCCTCCGTGGCCGGCTTCCATATTGATGTGGAAAATCAGCAGGTTATCATCGGTTTTCATATCCCTGAGCTTGGCAACCCACTTAGCCGGTTCCCAGTATTGCACCTGCGAATCCCAGAAACCGGTTGTAACCAGCAGGTTCGGATAATCCATGGCTTTTACCTGGTCATAGGGTGAGTACGATAGCATGTAGTCGTAGTACTCTTTTTTCCGTGGGTCTCCCCATTCATCCCATTCAAATGAAGTCAGCGGGATGGTCTCATCAAGCATGGTTGTAACAACGTCCACAAAGGGAACGGTTGCGACTATTCCTTTGTAGAGTTCAGGCTGCATGTTGACAATTGCACCCATCAACAGGCCACCCGCACTGCCACCCATGGCAAACAGCTTATCGGGATTTGTATATTTTTCAGCAATCAGGAATTCAGCACAATCGTTGAAATCGGAGAACGTATTTATTTTGTTCAGCAATTTCCCTTCTTCATACCAGTACCTGCCCATTTCACTTCCTCCGCGAATGTGTGCGATGGCATAAACAAATCCTCTGTCCAGCAGGCTTAGCCGTGTAGAGCTAAAATAGGGATCACTCGATGAACCATAGGAGCCATATGCACCGAGCAGGAGCGGGTTATCACCATCCAGCTCGATTCCCTTCCTGTAAACCAGGGAAATCGGGATCCGGGTGCCATCATCTGCTGTGGCAAACAATCGCTTCGATTCATACTTGTTTTTATCGAATCCGCCCAGGACTTTCTCCTCCTTCAATAATTCCCTTTCCCTGGTCTTCATGTTATAATCAAAAGTAGAGGTGGGTGTGGTCAGTGATGAATAGGTAAAACGCAGGGTGTTAGTGTCAAATTCAGGATTGGCTGAAACCCTGGCTACATAGGCTTCTTCATCGAAGTCAATGTAGTATTCCGATTCATCGTCCCACCGGATAACCCGGATATTTCTCAACCCATTGATCCGTTCCCCCAGGACCAGGTATTCATTAAAGATCTCAAAGTTCTCAAACAATACATCATCCCTGTGAGGAATTACGTCCACCCAATTCTCTTTGGTTGTTTTGGTAACCGGAGTTTTCATTAATTTAAAATTCTTTGCTCCGTCAAGGTTAGTCTTAAAATAGAAGTAATCTCCATAATGGTCAGCATCGTATTCATGATTCGCCTCCCTGGGTTGAATCACTTTAAACTCGCCATTGGGATCGTTTGCATCAAGGTACCTGTACTCGGTTGAGAGGGTTTGAGAGGAACCGATCATCAGGTATTTTTTACTCTTCGTCTTGAAGACATAGCAGGAAAAGGTTTCATCCTCTTCAAAAAAGACCTCTTTGTCATCCCGGTAATTCGTACCCAGAGCATGTTTCATGATCCGTTCCGAACGGAGTGTCTCCCTGTTTTTTCGTGAGAAAAAAACGGTTTTATTATCATTTGCCCAGGTAACTCCACCCGTAGTGTTTGGGATCTGATCCATAAGCATTTCACCGGTATCCAGCCTCTTGAACATAACCGTGTATCTTCTCCGGCTAACCGTATCCACTCCATAGGCAAGGATCCTGTTGTCCGGGCTTACACTGAGCCCGGACGCGGAGAAATAGTCATATCCTTCAGCGAGCTTATTCACATCCAGCATAATTTCTTCAGGAGCTTCCAGTGTTTCTCTTTTCCGGCAATGGATCGGGTATTCATTTCCCTCTTCATACCGGGTATAGTAGAAGTATCCATTTTCCTTATAGGGGACTGATTCATCATCCTTCTTGATCCTGCCCACGATTTCCTGAAAAAGTTTTTCCTGAAGGTCTTCCGTATGTTTCAGTATGGCTGTTTTGTACTCATTTTCAGCATTCAGGTAATCGAGCACCTCTTGTGTTTGCTCATCCGGGACTTCAGCATTTTTCTGTTCATCAGAAAGGCGCATCCAGTAATAGTTATCGATGCGGGTATCGCCGTGTATGGTCAGTTCCTTTTCTATTTTTTCTGCCACCGGCGGTTTAAGGGCAGCTATTTTATCCTGTTGAGTGCAGGCAGCCAGGAGCAATGCAGATAAAGCAACGAATAAATAAATTCGTTGATTGATTTTGTAAGTGATGTTCATGGTATAGATGATAAAGTGAATAATGATTTCAAAACTTATAATAACGCACCCCTGAAGAGGGTGTACATTTCTGCATCATTCTTTCTTGAGAAAATTTATTCCTTCACCAATCCAACGGCGACCGTTCCGTTCCCGGCATGCAGTACGAGGGCAGGACAAACATTCACGATGAAGCGGGGGGATCTTCCTGTGATCTCCCTGAGTGTATCGGCCAGTTTTTCAGCTCCTTCGGGATTTAGGGCATGAACGATCATGTAATTCCACAATTTCCCCTCAGCGATATCTTTCTTTATGTGCCTGAGGACTTTCCTGATATTTCCTTCCTGGCTGAAGGCTTTATCAAGCATGATTGCCTTACCGTCATCCCCAACCGATATGATCGGCTTCAGGTTCAGGGTCTTTGCGATAAACCCTGTCAGGGGACTCACACGGCCACTCCGGACTATATTATGCAGGGATTTCACACTGACATACAATTTTTCTTTTGCTATCCACTCATCGACCTTTCGGAGTATCTCATCGTGTTCCATACCCTGTTCTATGGCTTCGGCTGTACGGAGAACAAGCAGTCCGAGCGATCCGCTGATGGTTTTGGAGTCGATAACCGATATTTTCCTGTTCAGTTCTGACTCAACACGCTTTGCTGCTTTGTAACTGCTGGACCAGGTACCGCTGAATTTCCGGCTTATGTGTATGGCGATCACCGAATCGTAGTGGGTGGCAAGGTGGGAGTAAAGGTTGACAAAGCTTTTTTCGTTCGGTTGGGACGTGGTGGGTATTTCGGATACCTCCTCCGAGAGGGTATAGAAGGTTTCAGGATCGAGGGTAAGCTTATCAAGGTATACACTTTCGCCCACCTGGATATTTATGGGAACCTGATGGATCTGGTATTTTTCAAAGAGTTCTGCAGGCAGATCACAGGTAGTATCAGTGACCAGCGCGATATTGTATTTCCGTTCATGCGCTACCTGGTACTGCAGGAACATATCATCGGCTTTTTGATAGGTTAATTTACCCAAAGGCCGAAGTTTTTCAAACAGATCAGCAGGTTTATCAGTATGGATATGAAGCCTGACCTGGTTATCTGAGCCGGCAACGACAATGGAGTCACCAAAATCTGAAGCAGTTTTTTTGATCAATGCCTTATCAAGCTTCTCTCCTTTGATCAGGGCCTCGGTGCAATACCGGAAAGTGAGTGAATCCGGGGATATCTCCTCCATATGAGGCTCATCAGCAATTACATACTGGCTTAATTCCAGCACCTCTTTAACATTGTTCTTGTTGAGGTATTCCATGATCCCTTCGAGGAACAGGACAAATCCTTTCGCTCCGGCATCGACCACGTTGGCTTTGGCAAGCACCTTTAATTTTTGAGTTGTTTCACTCAGGGATTTTGTCGCCGCCTTGTATGAATCATACAGTAGTTCCTTGAAACACTCCAGATCATCCTTCTTGTGATGAATGTGTTCAACCCATTCACGGATAACGGTAAGCATGGTCCCCTCAACAGGATTTGCAATGGCTTCATAAATATATCCAATCGATCTCTTCAGTGATTCACTGAAGTTTTGTAATGTGATCTCCTGGTAGTTCCCGGTTTCTGCACTGAGGCCATAGAGGAACTGGGCAAAAATGATCCCCGAATTTCCACGGGCTCCTTCAAGTGCTGCTATGGCAATGTTATCGGCAGTCGCCTTGTAGGAATAATCCGGTTTGATATTGTCAATGATCGAACGGATGGTCGATGCCAGGTTTGTTCCCGTATCCGCATCGGGAACGGGGAAAACATTGATCCTGTTGATTTCCATCTGGTTTTCCAGGATCTTTTTCGATCCGGCAAGAAAGAGGAAATAGAGGTTCTTCCCGTTCAGTTTTGTTATTTTGGGTAATAGTTGTACCATTCCAGCTATCCGAAGATCATTGCAAAAATAATGAATAATAAAGAGAAAGCATCTTTAGGCCTGGTTATTTTTCAAATGGGCAACTTAGTTTAGGATGAATGATGGGTGATGCCGTGCCTGCCGGCAGGCAGGAGTTATGATGGATGAAGAGTAAGTTCGAAACCGTTTTGGTATTTTGGCTGCCCCATTGCCTGCAAACGCTTCGACATGATTTCTGCATAACAGAACCTGCAACCTTCTGATATTTTATCGCAACCTGTTGTCGGATTCCAAGTCACTTCTGTCCATTCTATGCTGGTTTTTGCCATTTATTTCTTTTTTTTCTCAATTATCTGTGAAGCTATTTTCATTGCAGTATCTTTATTACTGGCAAAGTGCAAGTGAAAAATCAAATGCAAATTGTTGTTTTATATTCTTTTTTAACTGTTCACCCGATCCTGCAAATCCATCAAAGTAAATTGTTTCCCAGTACGGATAATTCTTCATAATGGTCAGGTATGCCTTAACATAATCAACAAAGGCATCAAGCTTCTGAACTGTCCAGTTACCTCCCCATGTGGGAGGATAAGATCTATGTTTGCTGGTGTTAGATTTGACCATATCAACTGTATTGAATTAATCCTTTCACAATCCCTTCAATTCTTACATTTTCTTGCTCAGCTATAATCGGAGGGAATTTTGATTCATTTTCAGATTGTAAAATGATCTGCTTCCCTTGCCTGTGAAATTTCTTAATTAATGCTTTCGAGTCATAAACACATATTACCGTATCCTTATTTTCAGCTATGTTGCTTTTGCGTACAATAACCAGGTCACCTTCCTTAATTTTAGGTATCATGGAATCGCCTTTTGCTTCTACAAGAAAAGCTTCTTCTGCAGGGAATTTGATAAGCCAGGAAGAAATCGGAATGCGTTTTTCAGGGTTACCATCTAAAATAGAACCGTTGGGACCGCATTGTGCCATGCCGTATAAGTTCAAATAAACAATGGGGTTTTCCGGTTCCGTCAAAATCTGGTAATCTTTGGAATTGTGCGGATTCCTTTTCAAGTACCCTCTTTTTTCAAGTTGTCTAATGTGATGGTAAACCACACTGGGTGAAGATATTCCTAAAATATCCTGTAATTCACGGATGGTAAGTGGATCTTCAATATTCTTTTTCAATAGGACTAAAAGTTCTTTTTGAGTTTTATGAAGTAGCTTCATAATGTAATATTTTCTATAAAAATATAAAATATTTCGATTTGTTCTAATTTTTGTTTCATTATTTTTATATTTGATGAAATTATTTCCAATCTTGAATATTAGAAAAGCATGGGAAAAGAAGAAGTTACCAAATTGATAGATGGGGATACCATTCTGACCTCAAGAAGAACCAAACCTGTGCGGTTAGCCAATGTAAATACCCCGGAAAAGGGAGAAAAGTCTCCAGTCCTCAGTCTTCAGTCCACAGTCTATGATTAGTAATCCCTGATAAGCTCACGATTTCGCAGTGTGGCAAATGAATAATTACAACAGAGTTACAATTGAGTTACAACCGAGTTACTATCGCATTACTATCATTGTTTCTCAAAACCGCAGTGTAAAAGCGGTAAACTGCCCGGGTTCGGATTTTACAGAGACCGAGCCTTTATGCAGGCGCATGATTTGCCTTGTAAGACTGAGTCCGATGCCGGATCCCTGTTTTTTCGTAGTGAAAAACGGAACAAATATTTTATCGATGTTCTCCGTAGAGATCCCATTTCCATTATCCTGTACCTCAATGACCGTTTGGTGATTCCGGTTTCCGACCTCAATGGTAATTACGGGATTTTCAACCTGGTGTAATGCATCTATGGCATTCATGATCAGGTTGATCAGGACCCTCTCAAGCATTTCATGATCCGCATCGATCATCGGGTCTTTTTCTGAACAACGGATCTTCAGGTCGATATTCCATTTTCCAAGTTCGGATTTCATCAGTATTTTCAGGTGGTTCAGCAAAGGAATGACGTGAACCTTTGTAAACGTTGGTTTCGGAAGCCTGGTGAGGTTTTTATAGGTTCCGACAAAATCCAGCAGGCCCTTGCTTCTCTCTTCAATGGTTTTCATCCCTTCCAACATATCTTCAAGGTCATTCTGATCCAGTTCGGCAAGGTTACCGATTCCCTGACCATCTCTGGTCAGCATTTCATTGATGGCTGTGCTTAATGAGGAAACGGGAGTCACGGAATTCATGATCTCATGGGTAAGCACACGGATCAGTTTTTGCCAGG
>CAYZVJ010000025.1:0-22609 GCA_964481765.1 uncultured Rikenellaceae bacterium
CGCCTGTCTCCTGGCTGCAACGTTTGTATTTTCAATCTTGAAGAAACTGGAACGCGCCACCAAGATAGATTAAGGAAAGGTTCCGGATTTTTATGTTAACTGAAAAATAAGTACATTTACCTGATGAGAATAAATAATCATATCCTTAATAATAACCCGGTTATTCGACCATAGGGAGGATATGATGTGATATAATAACATGAAAGCCTTCCCATACCGGAAGGCTTTTTTTTTAACCAAAAGAGAGAGAAGATCGAATTACAAGGGAGTATGGTGCGGTGTTTATCATCGGTATCGGACATGATCTCTCCGATTGTGCTCCGCACGACGGGAGAGCACCCGATTACGATGACTGGTTTACGACGAATGAGGAAGGTTATCGGGGCCTTAATGGCAATATCATTGTCTGGAATCCCGTTCTCGAAAGTGCCCTTGGGATCTCCTCCATGGGCATCCGCGTAAATCGGGAATCATTGCTCGAACAACTTGAAATCAGAAACCTACAGGAAAGAAAAAAACTCTTCTTCCATCAAAAGCTGATCAATAATGAATTACCCCTGTCCATCGGCGGCGGTATCGGCCAGTCCAGGCTCTGCATGTTCTACCTGCGAAAAGCCCATATCGGGGAAGTGCAGGCAAGCATCTGGCCTGAAACAATGATGAAAAAATGCAGGGAAAACAATATCTACCTGTTATAACAATCCAACAATAAGACGGCATTGATTTTTTGATTCTTAAAGAAAATTTTGTTTTTACCCAGTGAATATACCCCGGCAGGGGTATAACTATGAACCGGAGCGAAGCGGAGCTCACCGAAGGTAATAACCACCGGTAGCAACCGGTGGTCTACATATACGAGAAGATTACAACCCTTACGGGGTTGAATTTCTCTATAAAGTATTATTATTCAACCCCCTGCCTGCCCGCAGGAGTCACTTTAGTGGCTGTATACGTTGTAAAAATAATCAAATTGTACCGATTCTTTTATTCGTCAGACGAACTCAAGTCGTCTGACGAAGTCAGTGTAACATGTTTCTAAAAGAAATTGATAGCAATTAAAAAAATCGCAAAAAGATTTGCATATTAGTACGATTCGTATTATATTTGCTGATACGATTCGTACTATAAGATATGGCAAATAAAAAATCAGTAAGTAATCCAACCTCGCTCGATTATGCAATCCTGGGATTGCTTCAAGGACACTCCCTGTCCGGCTACCGGATTCGGAAGATCTTCGAAACAACAGCGCTGGGTGAATACAGCAGCAGTCCCGGCACAATTTATCCTGCACTAAAAAGACTGAAGAAGCTTGGATTGATCATCCAGGGTAAAAAATCGGGCGATCCGGTGAACACTCCCAATCCGTTTGCGATCACACCGGAAGGCATTGAAATCCTTGCCAGGTGGCTTGGAAAACCTCTTGAAAGCGAGGACATCAGCAAGCGATTGGATGAGACCATGCTGCGTTTTGCCCTGATGGAAGAGTTACTATCGAAAGAACAGAAGATCGAATTCCTTACATCGTTCATCTCGGAAACCCGGGAATACATTAAAATCCTGTTATCGGATTTCGAACGCGAGAGCCACAGGATGTCTTTGCACGGGAAACTTGCCATGGAGAATGGAATAGCAGTTTACAAAACCAGCCTGCGCTGGGGCAGAAAAGCGTTAAAAGAAATTAGAAATACATGACCCTGTCAGAATGCTGTCATTTTTTACAGGATCGAATTGAAAAACCTGAAATTTATACCAAAAATTAACTTCCAATACATGCTATCATGAAAACAATTCTTGTTTTAATCCTGAAGGTCATCATCCTGACCATCATAATGTTCATTCTCATGGCGATCGGGGGTCTGCTTGTTACCCCTGAACTCGATTCATCACAAGTGGCATCCGCATCTTCTGCCTCGTCAATGGCACGGGTTTCACTGGTCTGTCTTATCGACACAATCATACTCACATGGTTCATCCTGAGGTCCCGTATAACGGGGCTAAGGCTCATGGTAATCACAGCCATACTTTTTTATGGTATTAAGACCTTTTTAAGTATCATTGAGTACTGGTTTTTCATCGAATCTGACGTAACCATCTCGCATCTTTTCCTGTCAACGGTGCTCATGGCAGTTATTTTCCCGATCATTGCTGTACCTCTCCTGGGAAAATGGAAACCGGAAGAGGGGGTTGAATCCGTTTCATTCATCCTGTTCGATAAAGACCGGAAGGATTGGATCTGGAAGATCCTGCTTCTGATTGTTCTCGTGTACCCGTTAATCTATTTCATTTTCGGATACTACGTTGCGTGGCAAAATGAGGCAGTACGCACCTATTATAACGGGGTGGATTACGGCGGCTTCTTTTCTCATTTTTCCCATACCCTCAGGGAGAGTCCCCATCTCTATCTCTTTCAGACAGGTCGAGGCCTGATCTGGGTATTGCTGGCAATACTGGTTATCCGTTCCATGAAAGGAGGAGTCTGGGAGGTCGGTCTGTTTACCGGAATTCTTTTTGCACTGATCATGAACGATTCACATTTGATCCCAAACCCGCTAATGCCTCCTGCCGTACAGAAGATCCATTTCATCGAGACGGCTTCTTCCAATTTTCTCTGGGGATTGAGCATTGTATCGCTGCTAACATGGCGATCCGGCAGACGGAGCTTAAAGAGTGAAAGGTAAATTCTTCCGATAATAACCAGTTATTAAAAAACGTCTAACGGTGTTCGCCTGCCAGCAGGATGGGCAACGATGCCCGCCCTTTGAAATAATGTAGAGACGTTGCATGCAACGTCTCTACCTCGATTCAGGTGACCTGCCAACCGGCAAGGCAGGGTCGACCTGCAAAGTTTCCAGCATACACAAATTGAATACGGATTTTGAGATTTTTGAAAATATGATCAACTTTGCATCCCCGTGGAAACGGGTTTGGAGGTCATACATGAAGAAACGGATTGCTTTTAAAACAGTGGGTTGCAGGCTCAACCAGTATGAAACGGATGCCATTGCTTCACAATTCGCAGAATCAGGATTTGAAGTAGGCACATTCGATACGGAAGCCGATGTATATGTCATAAACACCTGTACCGTTACCAGTCACAGCGACCAGAAATCAAGGAACCTGATAAACCAGGCAATCCGGAAAAAAGAGGGTGCCGTAGTAGTGGTGACCGGTTGTCTTGCCAACAACTACAAAGAGGAGCTTCAGAAGAGGAACGATATCACCTACGTCATTGAAAATTCCAGGAAAAGCGGGATTTTTTCACTGATTGATGTTCATTTTAAGGGTGAGGGTATGCATCCCGACCAATTGAAACCTGATCTTTTCGGGTACACACCGGCAAGCAAAACATTCCACACACGGAGTATGATCAAAATCCAGGAAGGATGCGATAACTTCTGCAGTTTCTGTATCGTGCCAATGGTCCGCGGTAGAGCGACCAGCCGGCCGGTTGATGATATCCTGGGAAATATCCGCCAGGTTTTGAACTATGGATTCAGGGAAATTGTCCTTACCGGGGTGAACATCGGCAGGTACTCGTATGAGAATGTAACCTTCGAAAAGCTTGTCAGCAACATACTGGATCTCCATGGTGATTTCCGCCTGCGCATCTCCTCCATGGAACCAGAGGGGCTGGGTGACGATTTCTTCACCTTGCTGGAACATCCTAAAATGACACCCCACCTTCACCTATGCCTTCAGAGCGGATCGGACAGAATTTTAACCGGTATGAGAAGGATGTATGATGTAAAAACCTTCATTTCCCTTGTCAGCAAAATCCGTTCCCTGATCCCGGATTTCAACATCACCACCGATATCATGGTCGGATTCCCGGGTGAAACAGAGGATGACTTCCGGCAAACCCGTGAGGTGATCGAAACCATCGGATTCGGACACATCCACACCTTTAAATACTCCATCCGGGAAGGAACACGGGCAGAACGAATGGAAAATCAAATTCCGGAGGAAATCAAAAATAGCAGGAGTAAAATTATCCGCGATCTTTCTGACAAACAAAAACTTTCCTACCGCAGCGCCTTCATCGGGAAAACCCAGCGGGTACTCATCGAAAAAGTCCAGGGAAAACAGGCATCGGGATACGGGCAACACTACATCCCCGTCCTTATCGAAGGCGAAAACCTGGAGAGAAACAGCTTTGTTGATTGCACCCTTACCGGCATCATGAAAGGAGATGAACCGGTGTTGATTGGGGGGTAAGTTAAAAGTTCTAGGTTAAAAGTTAAAGGGAAAAAGAAAAATCACAAATTGGTTAATACTTTTCAATGGGTTAGTTAGAAACTCAATCCTAACAAAATACAAATCATGTTTGATTTTAATGTTAAAAAGCTAATGTCTGGTGTTGTTGCATCTCCCGGAAATCCATCAGATTTTCCTTGCTGGTAATTAACTTCAAAATGAATATCTGCAAATTTTAGTAATTCATATTTTATCCCTACACCTACAATAAAACCACTCTGCCTGCTTTCAAATACCATCTTTGGTTTTGAAGTCATAGAAATCATAGTTCCATCTAAATTATAGAGTTCATTTGTTCTGGTCATATTGTTCTTCGGAATAATTTTAAAGCAATATCCAGCGCTAACAAAGGGTTTAAATTTATTCAATCCAAATGTATATCGAATTCTAATTGGAAGTGTTACAACTGTGTATTTGTAAGAAAAGATAATACGTTCCTTCTCTTGGGGTGCCAACAATTCATGCTCATGAATTGCATCAAAATTCCAATTACTATATAATACTCCAAGCCCTGCTGAAAGACCTTTTGCATTGGGTACATTCACCGAAACGTTCAATCCAAATGAGATATGCGATTTTGACTCTACTGTTGTCTCCTCAAGATAATCATAGGGTGCGTCTTTGTCATTTTTT
The DNA here is from genome assembly GCA_964481765.1 of uncultured Rikenellaceae bacterium. Taxonomy (GTDB): domain Bacteria; phylum Bacteroidota; class Bacteroidia; order Bacteroidales; family VadinHA17. The sequence goes on from CAYZVJ010000025.1 coordinate 4,888, forward strand.
GTTATTTCGTGATTAGGAAAATTATATCCTACAAGAACTTCAAAATCAAACATTCTTTCAGATTTGTCTTTCCTCTCAAAATAGTCAGCTGTAGGATCGATACAATTATTGTAGTTCTTGACGATTTTCTTAAAACCAGGCATTCCAAATGATGTTGAGGGTATTTGTTCCTTGATTTCTTCACAATCATCAAACAAAATCCTTAATACTCCCAAATACTCTTGATACACAACCTCTTTTCCTTCTTCATTTACTCTTCGTCCCATTTTCAACTCCCTGATCTGATCCTCTCCTTTTTGAATAAAATACCTGATTTCCTGATTTTCTGCTGTATAGGTAAAAAGACTGGTATACCCTTTAATAATGTATTCCAAAAACACTGCTTTTTCTTCATCATCCTCCATGATCGTCTTCGAAACAAACATCCGGTTGTCCTCAATACACCAGGAATTAATCTGGTCAGGTGTATAGCGTATCAATGTATTCCCATTATTGAAATTTACATATTGGGCATTGAAAATATCACTAAGTATTTCAACTTCTCCCTCAATCCTTTCCATATTGTTCGTGATAATAAAACCCGGCTTGTATTGTTTCTGAGAATAAGTTTGGAGAGGTATGAATACCAAAAAAATGATAAGGGAAAATTTAGAAATAGTCCGTTTCATGATTTTTAGGTTTTAGGTTTTATATAAAATTAAAAAAAAACGATCTATCCAACCTTTTCGTAAATAAAATCCGACCGCTGTGAAAGTGGATCGGATTTTTCCTGCTTTTATTGGTCAACTGCCTCCCATTTTTTTTTCAATCTATTATTACCCCGGCCGGGGTAAAACAATGAGTAACCACCGGTAGCAACCGGTGGTTAAGATCTACGAGGAGATAACAACCCTGCAGGGGTTGGATTTTCTATAAAGTATTAATATTCAACCTCTTCAGGGTTGCGATTTATTACCATCATTATACCCGGCACTACGCCCCGATAAAATCCTCGGGGCTTGTACCGCGTTACTCATAATTGAATTCCGTTGGGATTCTTTTATCATCTGTGTTGCATTATTCACAAAAAAACATCCAATGATCAAAATTCCGCCAAAGGCGTGCCTTCGGCACACTATTTCAAGATTAACTGAAATTTTGAGATTTAACTATTGTTTATTGTTTGTTATTTAGGATTTTGTTATTTGGATTTTTGTGAGCTATGACCATTTGATTACAATCCTGAACTTTATCCAATAACAAACTTGAATTATTTGTGTTATATTTTAATTTTGTGAACAGGTGTTTGATGAAATGCTAATGGAAACAGACCGGATGCTGCGGAGTACAACCATAGCCGACATTTTTGAACGGGAAGAACGTTTACAGTAATAACATAGAATTCACAACCTAAACTTTAAAACAAGAAACCATGATTAAAAAAGTATTCCTGGTACTCATTGCCGGGCTAATGTCAACATTTTATCTCTGCTCCCAGGAGCTGTTTGTCGAAAAAAACCAGGAAGCCATTCTGGAAGTAATGCACTCAATATCCAGTCACGATTTATACGATCATGTAAAAGAACTTGCTTCCGACAAATACAATGGGAGATTGACCGGAACGAAAGGGTACGATATGGCGGCAAAATGGCTGGCTGACCAATTAAAAGCAGGAGATGTCCAGCCTATAGGAGATAACGGGACTTATTTCCAGGAATTTGATATCCCATATACCCTGATCTTTGAAGACTGTGCACTATTTCTACACCTCGAGTCATCACATGGAACAATCTTCAAACACTATACTTATGTAACGGAATTTATTCCAGGATCAACATCGGCTTCCGGAGAGATTACTGCCGAAGTGGTCTATGCAGGATATGGCATTACTGCACCCGAACTGGAATATGATGATTATCAGGGGATAGATGTAAAAGATAAAATCGTTTTGCTTGAACGGGAGGTTCCGGTATCAGAGCGGAATCCGGAGGTATTCAATGCATGGAGGCCCTATTCGTTTCATCAGTACAAATTAAAAAACGCTGTGGATCATGGAGCCAGAGGTATGCTGTATAATTACGGGCCCATTGGCAATCCCAATAATGCGTATGATTCAAATTTCATTTACTCACACGTAGGAGATTCCGTTGTGAAGGATCTTTTCTCATTTTCAGGACGAAAACATGATGAGGTTGTCAGTGAAATCAGGGAAGAAGGTAAACCCCGGTCATTTAATACCGGGGCAACCGTTACCATACGAAATACATCCGAGTATCACCCGGAAGGCCGGGGCAGAAATGTAATTGGCTGGATCGAAGGGGATGATCCTGAATATAAGGAAGAGGTCATAATATTGGGAGCTCATCTTGATCACCTCGGGAGATGCTATGAAATAATGCCCGGAGCCAATGATAATGCTTCCGGAGTTGCCGTTATTCTGGAGGTGACCAAAGCACTGGCAAAACTTGATATCCCGCTGAAACGTTCAGTACTGTTTATCGCCTTTGGGGCTGAAGAACAAGCAATAATCGGATCAAAAGTGTACCTTGAAAATCCCGTATTTCCCATTGATAAAAGTGTTTGCCTGTTAAACCTGGATGGTGTTGGAAATGGAACCAAATTAACGGCTATTGCAGGGGAAAATTATCCTGATATATGGGATGTGGTGAATCAGGTGAATACAAAATATATCCACCAATCTGTACGGCCAACCAACTTCCCGAATCTTGCACGCCCCCGACTGGATGCTGCCCGGTTCATGTGGGCGGGTATACCTAGCTTAAGCTTCTCGGCATATGGAACAAAATCGCTCTACCATGTACCACAGGATGACATCAGCCTGATAACACCCGAAATAATGGAAGATCTGGCTCAAATCCTGTTCCTTACTGTCATTGAATTAGCCAATAATTAAAAAGAAATTACTACCTTCGTGATTTTAAAATCAGACCGAAACCATTGTTTTTACACAGAACTCAGAGGATATAACGCTTAGATCACTAATCAAATACTCAACTTAAGGCTTACTACTATGGGAAAAGGAGACCGAAAAACCAGAAGAGGCAAACTGTTTTCAGGAACCTATGGCGTAAGAAGACGCAGGAAAAAAGACAAACCGTCTATCCATAAGAAATTTACCCCACCTGTCTCTGATAAGAAAAAACCCCAGAAAGCCGCTGAAAAAGAGTCCGAAGTCGAAAAGACCAAAGAGACTTCCGATGCCAGGGATGTTAAGATTGAATCCACCCCACAGGAGGAACCCACAACAGAAAAAACTGCTGAAATAGAAACTCCTGCTAATACTCCATCCAAAGAGAAAGTTGCTGATGAAGCCCCTCTAGTAGAAGAAGCCAAATTCCCTGAAAAAGAGGTAAAAGAAAAGGAAAAAGCAGTCACTGAGGAACCGAAAGAAGAAGTTAAAGAAGAGAAAACAGCTCCCAGGGAAAAGCCCAAAAAAGAAACGGTAACCGCCAGGAAAGAAACAACCAAAGGGGAAGAGAAGAAGGAAGAAAAAACTGCAGAAGCAGAGAAGCCAAAGAAGAAAACAACAGCAGCACCAAAAAAGAAGACAGCAACAAAAACTGCTTCTAAAACAGCCGCCGTTAAAAAAGGACCGGCTAAAGGAACAACGAAGAAAAGTAAACCCGAAGGTAAATAACCGGGTGCATTAGCAGGTTATTCCTTTTTCTGTGTTCGTGACCGGTTGATGAACAAAAAACCCAGACCAAGAAGGATTACCACAACGACAATCCCAACAATTATTTTCGCCTGACCAGCCGATCCCTCCTCAGCTACCCCCGTTTCCTCCTCCGGCTCATAAAAAATAGGATCCATATCATCTATGGAAACGCTATCCTCCGCTGGGATCAATGCTTCTTCCTGATCCTGGCAAACCGTGTTCACGCCATCGACAGCCCTGCCGGTACCCAACCCGACTGCCAACAGAAAAACAAGTAACAAAACAACTCTTTTCATCTTATCTGGTTTTTCAAAGTTTCCACACAAAGGTAATGACGAATGGTCAATTTGAAGACACCCGGTCGTAGAATTTTTTTGCCATTGCTGTATCTCCCTTCTCCTCATAGTATTTCCCCAGCCTTAAAAGCAGAGGAGGATAATCCGGGTTCATCCGTAAACAACGCCTGAGGTAATGGATACCCATCTCGTCGTTTTTTTCGTCAAGATAAATCTCACCCAGCTTATAACAGGAAGGGAAATATTTCGGATTAACCTCCAGTGTTTTCTTTAATATCTCCTTTGCCGGGGCAAGCCTGTTTTCCATCAAATTAATTTCTGCCAGCAAATCCATGGCAACCTCGTAATCCGGATAAATGGCATCTACCGATCCCAGAACTTGCATGGCAGAATCCATCTCCCCTCCTTTTATATATGCCAGTGCTAAATTGAGGTGTACGGATTCATTTTGCGGATCATGTGTTAATGCTCTCTTTAATGTTTGCACTGACAGATCATATTCCCCTGCTTTCAACAACCGCGAGCCCATCAGATCATCTTTTGAAGGTCTGACAAGTATTGCACAAACAGGGACACCATCCACGTCGATAGTATGTAATGTGTTCGCAGGTGGCCAGATTTTATTCCTCAGCTGAAAAGGGTGTATGTAACTATTCCCGATGATAGCATAATCCCAGTCAGCATTTCCTCTCTCATAATATTTAAGAAAGGTTACGCTATCAACTGATTCACTGTCTCTGAAAAACCAGGAGACGGGAAAGTTTGCTGCAACGGTTACCTTCTCATGGTCGTCTTTCTCTTCCAGATAGTGGATGATCCATTCAGACCCTTCGCGCATGCTGTGAAAATAGTAATCGGTTTCATATGTCCCATAAGCACCCCGAAAACCACCAATCCATTCGTTATAATAGAGGTACTGGTAAGGATGGTTCCGGATCATGAACCGGACAGGATGAAACGCCATAATCAGAAAAACAATGGCAACAATTACCCTTGCGATCCACGAAGAGTATCTTTTCAGCAAGTAATCGTACCCGAGTCCCGAAAGTATAATCAATGGCGGATAGATAAACAGGAGATGACGCCAGGCACCATACAGGTTGCTGTCTTTATACATCACAAAAAGGATAGGAAAAAGGAAGGCAATGAACAGGAAGAACGTAAAAATCCATCTCGGTGATTTCATTGTTCCCTTCATAAAAATCAGAAACAGCAGGAATCCCATCCATGCCAGCGTTGGAATGGTTATCAACATGTACTTCAACAAGTAGTACCAGGGGAGTTGATCCGACCAGACAAATTCACCTTCGAAAATCTGACGCAGTGTTGTGGGGAAAGATGTCATAGCCCGAAACGCAATCACCGGATTTTTTATCGGATTCTCCAGTGCATATGGCCAAAAAAGCAGGCCCATCAGGTATCCTCCCACAGAAATCAGGATAACGACCAGAAAAGAACGGGAAACGACACGTGCGGTCACCAATCCCCTCTCTTTCAAAAAATAACTCAACAGGTACAACCCGGTAAAAAGCAGCAGATAAAAGATCAGTACTGCCCCACCAATCCGGACACTGATTGCCAGGCCTGTTCCAAGAATCAGAAGCAAAATGTACCGGAACCGGGGCTTTGGTAATCCTTCCATTACCCGGAAGAGAAAGTAGAGGGCGACAATATACCCAAATGCAAAAGGGATATCCTTCAGGTTATTAAAAGCATGTCCTACAAATCGCGGAGAAAAACAGAGGATCAACAGGGTTAATACGCCCGCCCGGTAACCGGAAAGAAAAACAGCCAGGAAACCCGCAACAAGAATAGCCAGCCACCCTATAATAGCATTGCAACCATGCCTGAAACGGTAGATATCATCAATATTGAAACAGTTGATCAGCAGGGTGGTGAAATTATCAAATGACTGTCCGTAGTATGCAAGATGGCTTTGAGGAGTAAATAATGCAGCGGTGTCCTTCCCGAACGATGTATAATAGTCCAACACCTTTTGGGAATGAAGATAGTGCACCTCCTCATCACCCGAAACTCCTGCATCCCGCGACAGTAAAGGTAACAAAACAAGTCCGAGAAATGCCAGGATGTAAAAGATCTTCTTCCAGGAAAAAAAGCTGGTTAACGCGAGAAGAATGGATGGGAAGCCGGATTCGCTCAAGTGTATTTTTTTCTGATGATATAAATGGGTCTGTTCTGTGATTCTTTATATATCCTGAAAATGTATTCACCGATAACTCCCATGAATGTCAACTGGATAGAGCCCAGAAAATAGATGCTGAGCAGTGTTGACGACCAGCCCGGCGGTGCAAATCCAAAGATCTTTGCAATGATTACATAGATACCGGCAAGCAGGAAGACAATGACTCCGATTAAACCGAGGACCAGGCAAATTTTCAACGGTATTCGTGAAAAGGAGAAAATAGCATCCGCTCCCAGGGTTAACAATTTCCACAATCCCATTTTCGACCTGCCGGCTTTGCGTTCACCCCGGTCATAATCAATAAATCCATGGCGGAATCCGATGAATGAGCGTAAACCGGGAAGGTATCTTGTTTTTTCCCTCATGGAAAGCAATGCCTCCAGGGCTTCACGGTTTATCATGGAAAAATTTCCGAAATTATCAATCCCCTTCAAACCCGATATTCGTTTGAAAAAATAATGAAACAGATTGATGATCAGTCTCTTCTTTTTTCTTTCTCCCCGCGATTTCCGCCGGCCGTTAATGATGTCATATTCTCCTGAAACAAGCTGCTGGTACATTGTCTCAAGCAATTCAGGTGGATCCTGCAGATCACAGTCCATCATGGCAATAAATTCACCACTGGCATGCTCCAACCCGGCAGTTATGGCTGCCGGGTGACCAAAATTTTTCGAGAGGGAGAGAACCTTAATCCTCCCATCCTCCTGGTGATAACCTATCAGTTTTTCCAGGCTTCCGTCATTGGAACCATCATCCACGAAAATGATCTCAAACTGTTCCGTTATACTGGATGCAACATTGAATGTGCGTCGATGAAGTTCATCCAGCAGTTCCAGTTCATTATAGACCGGTATGACAATTGATAAATTCATCTGCAGATGGGTCTGTTACTCCTCAAATGCTGCATCAAAAGCAACATCAGAGGGTTTAAAATCGATGGCTCTTACGAAATCACAGGATTCTTTTGCCCCTTCTTCCCGGTCCATTCCACTGTCTTCCCACTCGACTGAGAGCGGCCCGTTATAATTTATCCTGTTCAATGCCCGTATGATCTCTTCAAACTCAATGTTTCCCCTTCCAGGGCTCCTGAAATCCCAGAACCTCCGCCTGTCACCGAAGCCGGTATGACCGCCAAAGACACCAGCTTCTGTCGGGTAGGGAGACCATCCGACATCTTTCATGTGTACGTGAAAGATCTTTTTTGCAAACCGGTAGATAAATTCAATGTAATCTACGCCCTGGTATCCCATATGACTGGGATCATAGTTAAAGCCAAATGCCGGATGATCATGAATAGCCGAGAGGGCTTTTTCAGCAGAAGCAATATCAAAAGCAATCTCTGTCGGATGAACCTCTAAACCAAACAGGACACCCGCCTTTTTAAACTCATCCATAATTGGTGTCCATCGATCGCTGAAATCCTGAAATCCTTTTTCAATCATGTCCGGGGATATTGGTGGAAAGGAATAGTTCAGGTGCCATATGGAGCTCCCGGTAAATCCGTTCACAATATCCACCCCCAGTCGTTTGGCTGCCAGTCCGGTCTTTATGACCTCCTCCGCAGCCCGTTGTCGAACGCTTTCCGGGTCCCCGTTGCCCCAGATGTATCCGGGCAAAATACCTTTATGCCGTTCATCAATCCGGTCACACACAGCCTGGCCAACAAGGTGTGTTGAAATGGAATATACTTCCAGGTTGTATTTCTTCAGGAGTTCCCGTTTTTTCTCACAATATGCTGCATCGGCTTTATCCACCTCAAAATGATCACCCCAGCATGCAATCTCAATCCCATCGTAACCAAATTCGCTGGCTTTTTGACATATCGTTTCAAAAGAAAGGTCGGCCCACTGGCCGGTGAACAATGTTACAGGACGTGCCATAATGGTATATTTTTACAGGTAAGATAAGAAAAATCTCTGTTCTTTAAAAGCCTGACAATCAAATCACCGGCAGTTTCCATGGGTCACGGTAAACCGGTTTGATGAGCTGGTTCGCTTTTTCACTGTTCACAAATTCCTTCTTCTCCCTGTCCCAGAAAAGTTTTTCACCCGTCCGGAAAGCGATATTACCCATATGAGCAAAAATAGCAACATCTTTTCCAACACTGACCGGGCAATTGGGTTTCTTCCCAGTGCGAATGGACTCGACAAAGTTTTCGATGTGTTCATAAAAACCTCCCGGGCCTGAGCGGAAAGGAACTTCCTCCATTTTATTCTCATCCCCTGATTTCTTTTCCGAAAACACCTGCCATCCGCCCCGGTTGACCATCAGGGTTCCGTTATTCCCCTGGAAAAGAATTCCATGTCCCTGCTTTTCCGGTCCGATACCAAGGCATACGGAATGCTCCCAGCTTATTACAAAATCATCGAACTCATAGAGTATCTGCAGAGTATCCGGTGTTTCCCTGGCGCCTTGCGGATAGGATAATTTACCTCCGCTGGCAACAACAGTGTTAGGCTCAGTGACATCCATGCCATAAAGCGTATAATCCAGCATATGAACGCCCCAGTCCGTCATCAACCCGCCGGCATAATCCCAGAAGTACCTGAAATTGTAGTGAAACCGGTTTTTGTTGAAAGGACGTTCCCTGGCCGGTCCGAGCCAGAGGTCATAGTCAACTTCCGGTGGAGCAGCCTCATCCGGAACAACCGGAAGCATCTCCTTACCGGTATAGGACCAAGCTTTCACCCTGCTGATTTTACCAAGATCACCAGACCGGATAAAATCCACAGCCTCCTGCCAGTGCGGGCCGCTTCTCTGCCACTGCCCGACAGTCACCTTCAGCTTATACCGCTCTGCTGCTTCTTCCATAATGCGACATTCCTCAATGGAATTAGCCAGGGGTTTTTCAACATAGACGTGTTTCCCTGCCTGAAGGGATTCAACCATTATCAGGCAGTGCCAGTGATCAGGTGTACTGATGATCACAGCATCAATATCCTGATTATCAAGAAGTTTGCGATAATCGGTATACAGTAACGGTTTCTGATTAAACTCCTCTTCAACTTCCTTTGCCCTTGCATTCAATATCCGGGAATCGATATCACATAGCCCTCCACAAACAACGTTGGCCTGATTCAGGAATCCTTTCAGGTTTGCAAATCCCTGATTACGAATTCCAATGGCTCCGACGACGAGCTTTTCGTTCGCATCGGAACAGCGTAGCGTGATGGGTAATGAAGCGGCAACTCCGGTTACAGCAACTGCTCTGGCAGATGTTTTTAAAAACTTCCTTCGTGATGGATTCATGATAATACTGTATTTTATGGTGATACGGATCGATTTTACAGCTCCCTGATCCAGATATTCCGGTAACTGACCGGATTTGAATGGTCCTGCAGCATCAGGGGCAGTTTGTCCTCATGGAAACGGTAAGGCGGCGTACCAATGTATTCAGTTGGTCCCCTGATCTCCACATGATTTTGGACCAATACCCCGTTATGAAAAACCGTTATATAGGCAGGAGATGCAAGTGCCTTATCGGCATTGAACCGCGGGGCAGTAAAAATGATATCGTATGTTTGCCATTTACCCGGTGCCCTGCAGGCATTTACCAGCGGAATATGTTGTTTGTAAATGCTTGCTGCCTGACCGTTGTAATATGTCTCATTTTCGTAGGAATCAAGGACCTGTACCTCATACAAGCACATCAGGTAAACGCCACTGTTGCCTCTCTCCTGTCCTTCCCCTTCTACTTTTTTTGGACTCCTCCATTCAAGATGTAGCTGAACATCTCCGAAGGCCTGTTTTGTCATTATGCTCCCGGTACCTGGGACAACCGTCATTGATTTTCCGGACACCTTCCACTGCGCTGCTGCTGAATCGGTTGTCCATTTCGAAAGGTCTGTTCCATCAAACAAGATGATTGCATCGCCCGGCGGATCAAAATTTTTCCCCGGAATCACTACATCCGGTTTTCGTGACCAATCTTCGGTCTCTTCAGGAGCTTGTGAAAACCCCATTTGCATACCCAGTAGAATCAGGATGGGTAGCAGTGAAAACAGTGTCCTCTTTTTCATGGCTGTTTACCCATTATTTTGTCAATCTCTCCAGCGCAAATTCCGCCATCTCCCCAACTTCAGGATCTTCTTTTAGTTTTTCCAGGGTTGGGATACAATAATCTGAACCCATCCAGCTCAATTCCCTGCAGAGCTGTTTTTTACATTCAGCGGTAGCCTCTGATTCACATACTTTCGCCATTTCCTTTTCAAAATTGAGCAGGGTTTCTGTTGTCCCATCCGATTTCCTGATCCGGTTGCTGAGGTCGGCCAGGTATTTCCTGCTTTTCCCGGTCTCATAGGTAGCGATTCTGCTCATCAGCTCTTCGAGTGTCAGGGGCTGGTAGTCCTCCCAGAAGAAGGTACTGGCGGAATTCGGAAAATCGGGGTGGACAGGCTGTGTAACCTGCCCCGTGGCAGCCCATTCTGCACCGCGTAAAAAGGTAGTAATAAAACCCGCACAATGGAGTGCCGATTCCTTGCTTTCAGAATCAGGATGACCCAGGGCATCATGGAAGACCCTGCCATCTCCAAAAGTAACGGTAAAGAAGACCGGTTCATCCCTGCCTGTTCCCCCTTTTGCTGTATCGGAAAAAGCGGTTGCCAGAATGGTCAAATTTTTTCCCGGGCCTCTCAAGGCACCGTACAACTCATCATTTCCATGCAACCAGCTATCCGGTAATCCCTTCAGGATCGGGTGTTCCAAATCCCGGTGAACTACCAGGAAATCGTGAGCATCTCCATGTTTTCCGGCTTTCCCGGGGATATCTTCTTTTACCATCTTTCCATCCTTCCAGTAGCAATAGGGTCCTGCATTCTCATCACGGTCACCCCAGCCACCCAGTCCGGTGATCTCGTTGTATTCCTTCCAATCCGGAAATGCCATGCTGGCACCATGATAAACAACCACTCCTCCACCGCTTTTCACATAATCTACAAAAGAGCTTTTTGTCTGTTCGCTCCATGGATCACCATCATAGTTCAATACGACCAGGTTATAGGCTGAAAATTGGGGGTCAAATCCACTCATATCCTCTCCCTGGGAAGGACTTTGAGCAACTTCTACTGCAAATAATCCCGAATTTTCCATGATTTTCGCCAGTGCTTCAGTACTTGTTTCCCAGTCATGACTGCTTTGACCCGTGATGATCAGTGCCTTCATTCCGGTACTCTTCTGGCAGGAATGAAACAATCCAACACTTACTGCAAGGAAAAGAGAGATGATTAAAACGTACAGCCCGTCGATATTTTTTATTTTTTTCATCCGTTATATTTTTTTACTGATTTGCATCAAAATTAAATAAGATCAGATTTTCCATGGAGCCCTGAAGGGTCTGGATAATAAGCGGTTTGCCATATCACTATTGGTGAATATCTCCTGTTCCGGATCCCAGGTCAGTTTCTGCCCGGTCAGCATGGCAATCTCACAAAGCAAGCCGACACTGATTGAGCGATGGGCTGTCTGGACCGGCGCAATGGTTGGTTTCCGCGAGCGGACACAATCGAGAAAGTTCTGCCAGTGATCAGGACTGTAATAGAGTCTGCCTGCTTCAGGAATTTCATTTTCAAGTATTGATGGATTACTGGCTTCCAGGACATTCCCACGTGCAACGTGGATCCAGCCCTCATCGCCATACCAGGCAGTACCCATCCCAAACGGTAATCTGCTTCGGTTCGCAACCCGCATCAAAATGCCATTTGCATAGGTGCAGTTGATATCATATTCAACAGGAACATCAAATATTCCCTCTCTCGGATAGACACCCCTGCCTTCCACCTGAACCGGTCCTGCATTATCCAGGTCAAGGCCCCAGTGAGCAATATCTATATGATGACCGGCCCAGTCGGTCAGCTGACCACCCGAATAATCCAAAATCCATCGCCAGTCCCAATGACTAACACCGCGGTAGGGAACTGCAGGAGCAGGACCCAGCCAGAAGTCCCAATCCAGGGTTTCAGGCACAGGCATAACAGGGGGTGTACCGATCAGGGATGCACCATCCGGCAATCCCACTTCAACGCGGTTAACCTTTCCAATGAATCCATTTCTAACCAGTTCACAGGCTCTGCGGAAATTTTCTACCGATCGCTGCCAGCTGCCCGTTTGCCAGATGATGTCATTCTCTTCACAGGCAGTAACGATTGACCGGCCCTCCCTGATGGTTCTTGCCAGGGGTTTCTCTCCATAGATGTCAATTCCTTTTTTTGCTACTGCCACCGTGATAATCATGTGCCAATGATCGGGCAACGCGATAGAGACAGCATCGAGTGTTTCCTTCTCGAGAAACTCCCGAAAGTCATGATAGTTTCTGCACTCCTTGTCATTGTTCACCTCATCAACAATCTGTTTTGCCCGATCGCGGTGGTTCTTGTCAACATCGCAAACGGCTACGAATCGGGTCTCTTTTTTCCCAAGGAAGTTTCGCATATTCCCGGTTCCCTGGCTTCCAACTCCGATTGCTCCCATAACAATACGGTCACTGGGGGCAATGGCTCCTCCCCTGCCGAGCGAAGAGGCCGGAATGATGTGTGGAAATGCTACTATCCCAATGGCTGATGAGATGGTACTTTTAATAAACTTTCTCCTGTTACTTTTCTTCTGTTCCATATGGATTAGTTTTGATTGTAAAAAATATTCATCATAAGGGATCAACCAATCTGAACGGCAGTACCCGGCACGGGAACCTCAAACTTCATATCCACAGGACCCATCTCCAGCTTCTCAGGTCCCAGTTTCAGATCTGAATTCAGTATTTCATTCCAGGTGATCTTTTTCCCTGTATACGCTGCTTCCCTTCCCATGATGGCTGTTAAGGTGGAATGGGCAGTCTGTTCCGCTTCATTTATATACTGCCCCGTACGAATAGCCGTAACCAGATCGATATGTTCCTGAATGTACTCCGATATCTTCACTGTTGTTAATGGCTCTCCCTTCTCATCCTCTGGGTATTCATATTCCCATGTTATGGAACCATCCGGATTATAGATCCTGTTTTCGCAATTCGTATACCCTTCGGTTCCAACGACCACTTCTCCAACACCATTGGCACAATTATCGATCTGTCGGGACATACTGTGGGAACTCAATCCGTCACCATAATCAAAGTCAATGCTGAAAAAATCGTACTGATCTCCGGTGACACGCCGGTGTCTTCCTCCATAACCGATTGCACTTTGTGGCAGTTTTCCGGCGAACCAGTTTATGACATCGATGTTATGCACATGAGTATCCAGGATATGATCACCACTCAGCCATATAAAATTGTTCCAATTCCGGATCATATACTCCATATCAGACCACCCCTCCTCCCGTAACCGGAACCAAACATGCTCCTGGTTCCAGAAAGCTTTTGCTGCAACGATTTGGCCAATTGCCCCATTAGCAACCCGTTTGTACGTTTCAATATAATCTCTCTTATGCCTGCGCTGGGTTCCTGTAACAACACACAGTCCGAATGCGCTGGCTTTTTGTGCCGTACTCAGTATCGAACGTATACCCACCGGATCCACGGCAACCGGTTTTTCCATAAAAACATGCTTCTTTGCCTTAATGGCAGCACTGAACTGTTCCGGCCGAAAATAGGGTGGAGTGGCCAGGATGACCACATCGATATCTGTTTCCAGAAGTTTCAGGTACCCATCGAAACCGGTAAAGCAATTCTCTTCCGGAATATCAATGTCATACTGGTGAAATTGTGCACGGCACGCATCAATCCGTTCCTGGAACAGATCGGCAAGTCCTGTAATTTCAAGATTTCTCCCGGCACTGATGAAGTTCTTTGCTGCTCCGGTTCCCCGGTGTCCTGCTCCCACAAGACCGGCTTTTAACTTCTGTCCGTCGGGTGCCATATCCAGTAGCGGGGGTAATCCCAATTCCTCATGTGACTTTTTCCTGCTGCAGGAAGAAATCGCTGCACCAATACCAAGTGTTCCGATGGTGCCTGCAATGGCAGCGGTTTCAAGGAAATGCCTTCTGGTCAGATTCTTACTGTTTTTTTCCATCTCTATGTTGTCATTTATATCATGGTTGACCTACTACTTCGTTAACACCGATTCCACTTCGCAAACTACACGAAAACCGACGTGGATGCAGTCCGAGTACCACCAGATGCTTTTCGGTATCTGGGGATCTGTCACCAACCATGCATCGGTCCAGGTATGGTCCCGTGCTGCTGATCTTACATCTGCAGCATCACTGCGGTATGAACCTCCACGGATAACATGCTCTGTTCCACTGACAGGGCCAGTGGGATTAATGACGGGTTCTCCGGAATAGGAAGCATACACATCCGGCGCATACCAATCCTGGCAAAATTCACTCACATTCCCAATCATATTGACCAAACCAAACGGATTGGGTTTTACTTCCCTTGGTTCATGGGTCTTCCCTTCACTATTCAATAAGTAGATCACATAAGAATTGATCACTGAAGTATCCGGTTTGAATATTTTTTTCATGAATCCATCCGCACTATAATTCTTGGGGTCGCCCTTGAAGAAATAGGGACCATCGGTACCTGCCCTGCATGCGTATTCCCATTCAGCTTCCGTGGGTAAGCGGTACGTTTTGCCGGTAACTTTGCTTAACCACCGGCAGTATGTTTCAGCGGCAAAATGGGACATGGTAATCGCCGGCCTGTCGCCCTTCCCCCATCCCTGGTCGGGTGCACCCCATGGCGGTGTCGCACCGGTAATGGCATCCACTCCGGCATCCCGTTGCAGTTCCTCCAGGCTCTTCCGCCCTTCCGATGCAGTGGCATTAAAAAAAGCCAGGTACTCATCCCAGGTCACTTCCACTTTCCCCATCCAGTAATCATTCACCCTGACCCGTTGCACCGGTCCTTCATGCGGCTTCCTGAATGCTTCCGATTCGGGACTCCCCATATTGAATTCACCACCGGAAACAGCAACCATCTCAAACGAAACGTTTGTTTGTGGTATATATTCGGTGAAGTCCTTGAATTCATCAACCACTGCAGGTTCAGAAAAAACAACGGTTGGCTTAGTAACGGTCTTCCCAAAATCAACGTTTTTAGCATGCACTGCATTTTCATCATAATGCCCTACAGAGAGGTGACAATTCAAACAGGTCACTGTCTCCTTCTGTTGAGTATAGTAAAGATGCGCTTCATCCCCCTCTTTTGATAAGGTAGAAGGGAAAAGATTATCATGGCAATCCACGCATCCGCTCATGTAGGTATAATGAATTGCATTTTCCAGGGTTGACTTTTCCTCCCAGTTGATCTTATCCGCATCCTTAAACCACTCTCCATAAACATCTTTTGCACCGTGCTTAATTTTCATCATCAGATGGTTATCACCCTTGGGTGGGAGATGGCACTCTGCACAATGAATAATCACTCCGCTCTGGTTGTCATAATGGGTCGATTGTCTCCAGGTTGGTTCAACATGTGGATGGGAATGGCAGGAGAGGCAATACTCATCCGTAGATGTGTACCGCATGGCACGATTCCCAAGAAGCAGCAGTAAAACAGTGATCAGGATACCACTAAGAAAAACATAACCTGCCCCCTTTACGAATAATGAACGTAACCCGGAAAATAGTGAGCGAAATTTCATAAAAGATAATACTGCAAAAGGTTATTCAATAAAGAAGACTCAGATAGAATCAATGTATTTTAAAAATTTCAAGTAAATATAGTATAGAATAATAAATGAATTTATCTGAATCAACCATTTAATATAAATCTAAATAAGATAAACCTATTCCTCCCGGAAGCTTGGTATCAGCTTAAATGTTTCAATAGCATGTTTGCCAATGTCCAGGTTGAGGTAGTTTATATTTGTAGAAATTTCGACACCCTCTTCTTCAATGATATTTGTTTTAAATGCTTTTTTCAGGTTAAAATGGGAAGTCAGGTTGCTGCTTCCCTCTTTGCCTTCAGATTCATAAACCCTTACTATCAGGCTGTTATCATCTTCACATTTTTTTATTGTGGAAATGATTGCATTCTCCCTATCCACAGAAAAAAAGCTGATTTCCTCCGGTAATGTTTCGTTTTCCGATACTGGCGGATCGAAAATAACAAACAACTTCTCATTGGATTGTCTGCCAAACTTGTACCCGTTTTTCCAATCAGGATGGTGGGAAGTCAGTGAAAAGGAAAAGTGATGGTCACCGGCCTGAAGGTATTCATTCCCTTCCCCATGGCAACTTCTTCTGGAAGCCAGCAGCAGGGGCTGTAACACCGGTTTTCTGATCCCTTTGCCCGTGGGGTCAATATAATCTGCAACGGCCACTGACGAGGAGAGCGTAATCCCGATTCTCTCATCATAAGCTGCGATCCAGTTTTCTATTCCCCTGGGATGGATCTCTTTGCAGGGCGTAACGTACCGTTCACCTGCAGCCCCTTCAATTTCATCTTTGCCAACTTCAACAACTCCAAAGGGAACTTCATAAGCGATCTTCCCGTCAGAGAGATCGAGTGGAAGAGCCATACGGTATTCACGGAACAAAACACCCTCCCATCCGATCAGTGAAACCTCAACATCAATCCGTTTAATGTGGTTATAGATTATCAATTTCTGCTCAACAATGGCATTCCGTATGGGTTGCCGCATAGCAAACAGGCTGAATACCTCTCCCTTTTCAAGCCATTTCCATTCAGCATCATAATTGGAAACCCTGTCGAATCCTTCCATGGTGGGTTGTTGAATATCTGCAAATTCTCCGGCGCCGTTACCTTCTGATCTCATGGTAAACACCTCACCGCCTTTCAGGTTTGATCCATCAAGCAGGTTTTGTTCCAACTCCTTATCAACGATCTGTTCGATAACACCATCGGATAACGTGATAGAATAGAAGTTATTTTCGTAACCTGTTACCTGCTGAATATCGTGTTCATCTATTTTCTCCGGTGAAGGATTCAGATACCAGGTTTTATATCCTATCGAGGGAACATCTTCGGCTATATAATGAAGAACTGCATTTTTCAACGTTCCATCCGGATACCTTACAACACCGGTCAACTGGCTATCAATACTCTTTCCCCGGTAATCCTGTACTGTTACATTCTTCCCCCAACCGGTTTCCCACTCAAGAGTGATGTGAACAGGATCGCTCCTTTTCCAGGAAAGGCTGTTGAAGACGATCGCCGGGATGCCTTTGCTTCTGTCTGTCTTTACTCTTGAACTGATCGAGTTCAGTGCAGTGTTGGTTAGTTCACTTGCTTCACGACGGGCAAATTCAAATTTCTCCAGGAATAAGGCATCGGTAATCTCACCATTTTTCCCACCCCAACCGTGATCAGGATATATTTTTGCTTCCCAGGCTCTGGTTAAGCGGTCCTGTGGATAATCCTCAAATGATCCAGCCAGTAAAGCATCAATGGTTGAGAATTTTTCAGCAACCGTCATCAGGATATCTCCTTCGCGGCTTGCCTTCAGTGCTTTTTGGTGAGAAGGGCCGTGAATATAAAGCCAGACTGCCGGCCTTTCTCCCATGATCGAGGGAAGTTCTCCGGCAGATTTTTCGAAATCACGGATAAAATCCCTGGCTGAAGAAAGCGTTATCCCGGGCAATTTGATCTGATGCTGCTTTCCAGAT
>CAYZVJ010000025.1:22709-28269 GCA_964481765.1 uncultured Rikenellaceae bacterium
CCTGGCTGAAGAAAGCGTTATCCCGGGCAATTTGATCTGATGCTGCTTTCCAGATTCATCCTCAAAGTAAGTCAGGTTATGCCACTGGTCAATAATCTGGCTATAATCTTCAGCAGGACTCATATCCCAGTCAGATAACAGGGGCACCACCGGATCTGATCCTTTGGAGGACAGATAGTCTCCCCACCAAACAGCCTGATCTGCAATATGAGCTGCTGCACTGAAAAAATCACGATGCAGATGAGGAAAAGACAAGGAATAATGTCCGGGTGAATAAGTTGTCACAAAGGACCCATCGGGGCTATACCACCTGAAAACTCCCATCTGATGTCGGCTGATCACCATCTGCCTGGTACCTGCTTTCTTTGCAATCTGAGGCATCTGCAATGTTCGGCCGGGGACATCAACATTCCAGTAAGTATCCGGTTTATATCCACCAAACTCTTTTGAGAGCCACCTGGCACCAAGATAAAACTGCCTGATGAGCGATTCACCCGAATACATCTCTTCATAGGGTTGTATATAGGTGGACCCTGATGCTAACCTGCCGGAATGCAGCAATTCGATGAACTCCTCCTTCTGGTTCGGGTGCCGCTCAATAAACTCCCGAACCATCAGTGCATCTTCAATGTCAAATCGGTATTCAGGATCCAGGCGTGCCTGTTCAAACAGGGGGGTAAGCAACATGGTATCCCGTTCAATAATGCATTTTTCCGGGCTATCCATCCAGGCGATATCCTGGTGACTGGAATTCATCAGGTAGATTTTACCATTGCCCGGCCTGGAATCCGATAGTTTCTTCAAACTGTTTATCAATTGGGGTCTATAGACAATCCTTGTTCTCAGGGTCCATGTACCATTTGTTTCTTCAGAAGCCTGATTGAAAACAAGGGTTGGATCCCTCAGCTCAGTTATGGATTCCCCGGTAAAGAGACCGGGAATCTCAAAAAGCTTTCGGCTCTCATGAAACAGGGAAAATGGAATCTTCTTTAATTCACTCCTTTTGCCGGTCAACGAAAAAGTGCCACGCGAAACAGATTCATCCAGATCCAATTCAACAGGTTGAACGGTCTCACCAACCTTGCAGGAGAGTGTTTGACCTGCCATATATTCAGGTGCCACCAGAATAAAGGAATGGGACTCTCCAACGGAATGCCCGGTCAGGTCAAACCAGCCTTCGTATTCAGCCGCCCTGTGAAGATAAGACAGTGCATCCGGAGCCTGGTAAACAATACACCAGGTATTACTTCCTGCTGCCTCACCAACCACTTTTAGGAGTAATCCCTCTCCGGGCGTTAACCAGGATGAAGGAGCATGGAGGGTCATGTATCCATGACCATCTCCATGACGATCGGTCATAAATACCGAGAATGCAAGCTTCCCTCCGTCGTCAGAGGCCACCTCCCAGTGATCCGAAGGATTGGTAAAGACAAATTTTAATTCACCGTTGATATACATAAAGAACTCTTTATCCCGGTTCGGTTTGTCCATTGCTGCGATCCAGAGAAAATCTGCAGCTTCGTCCTCCCAATCAGGCTGGATCTTACCCGTGAGCCATTCGATCGCCATTTCCCCATTGGTTGTCCGGGTGAGTAATGAGGCGGTAATATCCTCACGGATCGATTCATAGGTAAACTGATTGCCGCCATGGTTTTCAGAAAAACCTTCAACCCAGCCATGAGTTTTTCTGCTTAAGCGAACCATGTTCTCTATTCTTTGTCCAATGTCGTTTTGAGCATCTACCCTTTGCATATCTGCTAAAATTGTCAGAAAGGTAAGAAACAAGATAGGCATTACTTTTTTCATAGATTCAAAATCCTCAATTTTCTGGTTGCAGGGATAAGATCAACTCCCTGGTCCCATATTTTTTTGTTGCCTCGATCATTGTTCTGAAATTTTCAGGTGGTGTATTTCTACCCATGGCACACCCGGTGCTTACAAACACTCCCTTACCTCCGGTATCGGTAATGATTTTCTTAACCGCATTTTCAACATCATTTTCAGTACCAAACACCATGGGGTCAGAGGGATTAATATTTCCCATTAAAACAGTATCCACAGGAATTTGCTCTCTTGCCGTGCCCATATCCACCTGCCAGTCGATTTCAAGGATCCTGGCACCGGTTGCCGCCATTTGTTGAATGATGGAAGTTGTATTTCCACAGATATGAATGGAGAGGGGTATGCCATAGTTCTGGACCTCATCTGCCAGCAACTTTTCAGGTTTCCATGCAAAATCACGATACATTTCCGGTGCTATCAGGTTAGGGCCGGCAAGGGCATCTCCGATGGAAGTCACATGTGCACCGGCATCTTTCTGTGCTTTTGCAAAGGCAACACATGCCTTCCTGCAATATGCAATAACATCCCGGATGAGCTGCGGATCCTCAGTCATCAGATCAACCATAAATTGTTGGGTGCCCCGTAACAGGCAAGCTACACTGAAAGGACCCTGGTCCGCTCTTCCCATAATGAATACATGGTCCCCAATCGCCTCCGAGAGGGTCCGGGTTGCTTCAAGCCATTCGGGTAACCTTCCCGCTTTCAGCGGATCAGGCACCTCCAGGTCGTAAATATCACGCAGATCCAGTAAAACCGGTTTTGATTCGTCAACAATTGCCGGCTCATCATCTCTTAGAATAACCCGGGCACCACAGGCTTCAGCCAGGGAAGCATCATCAAAATCAATGACACAGCCATCGTAGCCATACTTTTCCTGGCACCGGATGTGGGTTTCTGCCATGCGCTTCCCGTTCCGGTTTATATCCCCAATCCGTAATCCTGCATCCATTATTGAGAACATGAAACTCTGTGGGACAACAGGCACCCGGTCAGGTATTTCCCGGTTCAATACTGAAAAACACCGCTCCTTTGAAGTCATTGGATCAGCCTTTTATTCACTTACCTTAACGAAATCAGAAAACCCATATGAGATGATATACCGGTCAGTCCGGTGTACCCTGACGGAATTCCAATTCAGCAAAAACAGGATAATGATCCGAGATATAATGATCCTTTTCATGTATCGGATAGATCCCATGCTGAAGGACCGTGAATGAATGATTCACAAAAACAAAATCAATTTTTTTGCCGTCCTCAACACTGCCAAATCCATTAAAGGTCATGTTCCCTCCAAAATGCGGGGTATCGGAAACAAACTGGGCATCCGCCAGGCCCGGAGAATCTCCTGTTTTTTCCGTAAGAATTGAATACCCTTTTGATTCATTTGTGAAATTAAAATCGCCGGTCAGGATAACCGGCTTACCGCCGGCTATGGTGTTAATTTTGGATATCAGCAATCTGGCACTCTGAGTCCTCGCGCTATCGGACACATGACTGAAATGGGTATTAAATACATAGAACACCTTTTTTGTTTTTTTCTCCTCCAGTTTTACCCAGCTTACCACCCTGGGCAGGTGAGCTCCCCAGGATATACTGCCTGTATCACCGGGATTCTCGGATAACCAGAAAGTCGACTCATCCAGCAGGTTGAACTTTGTTTTTTTATACATGATAGCAGCATATTCCCCTTTTTCCTTCCCGTCATCCCGACCAACTCCACTTCTTGCATACTCCGGTGATATTGCACCCAGATCTGTAAACTGCCGGTGCGTCACTTCCTGCATTCCCATGATATCGGGATACATTGAATTGATCAGGTCGGACACCATGTGCTTGCGGTTAGACCAGCTATTCTCTCCATCAGCCGGATTATCATACCGGATATTGAAGGACAGGACTGTAATTCTTTCCTGATTTAATGAACAGGAGGTCAGAAAAAC
Source organism: uncultured Rikenellaceae bacterium (assembly GCA_964481765.1). Taxonomy (GTDB): domain Bacteria; phylum Bacteroidota; class Bacteroidia; order Bacteroidales; family VadinHA17. The sequence goes on from CAYZVJ010000025.1 coordinate 26,492, forward strand.
AAGAAGCAAATAGAGGATAATCTTACGGATGCTCATGATGTTGTGTTTTTCAGAAAAGGAACTTGAAACGTATAAAAAGGGATTGACGAATACAGGTTAATCAATCCTTTATCAAATACATGGTGAATGTATACCTGTCACTGACCGGCTTGTTTCTCCACTTCCCGGAATACCCTCATCAGGTTGCCTCCCCAGATTCTGGCAATCTCTTTTTCAGTATACCCCCGTTTCACCAGCTCAATAGTGATATTGTCCATTTCACTGACATCGGAACAATCTTTCAAGCCTCCACCTCCGTCAAAATCAGATCCAATGCCAACGTGATCAATTCCGATAAGCTCAACAACGTGGTCTATATGATCAACCAGGTCAGCAACAGTAGCATATTCTCTCGGGTATTTTTCCCTGATTTCTCCACGTTCCTTCCGGTACAGTTCCATCCGATCAGGTGAAAGCGTATCCGGGTTACCATATTTTTTCTCCAGCATATCATACGCTTGCTGCATGGCTTCCTCATCTTCTCTCTCTTTCACAAAAGAGCTTACCAGGGTAACCTGTATCACACCGTTATTTTCCTTGAGCTTCAACAACATCTCATCCGACAGGTTTCTTGGATGATTACAGAGAGCCCTGGTACAACTGTGTGAAGCAATCACCGGTGTACGTGAATATTCAACGACATCAAAAAAGGATTCATCGGAGATGTGTGAAACATCAACCATAATCCCCAAACGGTTCATCTCTTCAACAACCTGCATTCCAAAATCGCTTAATCCATGATGCAAAGGGCCTTCATCATCCGTTGAGCTGTCACAGATATCATTATTGCGTGAATGACAGAGGGTGATGTATCTTGCCCCCAGATCATAAAAGGTCTTAACCAGTGAGAGATCCCTGCCAATAGCATAACCATTTTCGATACCGATGTAAACTGCCCTTTTCCCGAGCGCTTCAATTCGTAATGCATCATCAGACCGTGTAGCTGGCTCAGCCAGATCACTGTTCTCTTCCACTGCAGCATGTATCTTTTCGAACAGGGTCATGGCTTTTTCCCTGACAGTTTCATAACCTTCTTCATCAAGAGGTCCCTGAGCAACATAAACCGCAAAAAAGATTGCATCCAGTCCGCCCTCTTTCATTCTTGGAAAATCAACCTTGCCGGCACGTTCATCCGGGGTGGCCCCACCACGAAGATCGATATGATCCAGTGCCAAAGGAGTATCAGCGTGCGTATCAACTGTTAATACCCTCTCATGGATCGCTATGGCTTTTGCAGTATTATCATTTTCATCCCTCTTTCCCTGGCAGGAGATCACCAGTAAGGTTATCACCAGAGAAGTGATCTTAAATAATGACCGATTGATTCTCATAATAAGCAGATATTTAATGGAACTGCTAAAAATAACCATATATCAATTAAATTAACGGATTGTTACCGGAAATTTGAGGAAATGTATTGCATTTTTTTTCTATATTCGTCTGAATAAATCAGGGAACCACCCTCCTTGAGCACACAAAGATATATCCATCTGTTATGCACCGCTTGCGGGAAAGGTGTAAATTCAATCGTTCAATAAACGCCCTTTCATCATGACGCCTCAGACGCTTATTCTGGTTATCTTTTTCATCCTCTCTCCTTTTTTAATCCTCTTTCTTGAGAAACATTTTATCCTGGTCAGGAAAGTTGGTGCTGTTTTAATTTGTTACGGTTTGGGATTGATCATCGGTAATTTAGGGATCCTTCCTGAAGGGAGTGAGAAGTACCAGGAATTATTGAT
>CAYZVJ010000025.1:28369-34364 GCA_964481765.1 uncultured Rikenellaceae bacterium
TGCTCCTTCATCTGCAGAGATTAACACGGAGGAGGATTTTGAATCGTACGAAGGCATCTTTACGAAAAAAACCTTCTTACCGCTTCTGGCCGCATTTGGATTGTCACTGGTCATCGTAGCTGCGAGTTATGGATTGAGTCTTCTCTTTCCGGAAAGTTTCATGACAGCAGCAATCATACTCCTGATCACAACCTTCAGTATTGCGCTCTCCTTTGTTCCAAAAATCAATCGGATTAAAAAAACGTTTCAGGGAGGGATGTACATCATCCTTATATTCTGCCTGGTAGTAGCCTCCATGGCAGACATCCGCCAGCTGGCGGATATTACCTTTTCTCTGTTCTGGTTCGTTGCATTGGTGATGTTCGGATCACACTTTCTCCATGCACTGATCGCCAAATTTTTCAAATTAGATGCCGATACCGTGATCATTTCGGGAAGTGCCCTGATCTGTTCTCCCCCGTTTGTACCCGTTATAGCTGGCGCGTTAAAGAACCGGGAGGTGATACTTACCGGGCTCACAGTCGGAATCGCCGGGTATGCAGTGGGAAATTACCTGGGGGTATTGATTGCCTATGTGTTGAAGTAGGGGATGGGGTTGAGAAAATTGCAGATGATAAAACGAGTATAGAATGGTTTGAGGTTTGTAGAACGAACACGTAGTTATGCCATAGGCATCACTACGTGATAAGTGATCAGTTATAAGTTGATAAGTTCCTTCTAAGAAGGAGGATCTCATAACTTATTAACTTTTAACATATAACATTTATCTTCCCTGCCGTGGGTATTGTCCAAACAGTTTTTTGAAAAAACGATGGAACTTATGTGGACCGGTTACGGGTTCAGCATACATGAAAATACACTCCTTTGTAATCAATTCCAGGTCGTTTTCCCTGGCAAGGTTCAGTGCTTTGTCCGTATGCGACATTTGCTGAATCCACACCTTTCGAATGCCCTTCTTTATTGCCGCCTCCAGGACTGATTTCGTTTCCCGCTTTGGAGTAACGATAAACAACCGGTCCGTTTCATCCGGAAGCGAATCCACATCAGGATAACATGTTGATTCACCAATCCGTTCAGCATTCGGGTTTACCGGGAAAACAGCATAACCGTTATCTGTAAGGTGCTTATAAACAGCCCCTCCAAACTTTTTCGGATCTCTTGAGACACCAGCCATTGCCATCTTTTTTGTGGACAGAAAATCCTCAATTGCCTGCAATCGTGTCATTGAAAAATCATTTAATAGTTGATGAATAGTTTGAAAATTTGTGGGGGCGAAAATAGAAATTAAATGTTTTGTTTCAAAATTTGAATTTTTTCCCTCATAGTGAAAAAGAACCTGTTTCTTTCGCGTTCGGCAGTACCACTGATCAGGGTCGATTTGCCATAATAAAATGCCAGGCACTGATTGAAAGACATCAGGCCTGGCATACTTTATCACACTATGAAAAGTACTGCTGTTTAATACATTTTATTAATCAACTCACCAAAAGCATTTCTTCTTTTCAAGATGAACCTCAATTGCTCACCTGCTTTGGTAATCAGATTCAATCCATTTGGAAATATCTTCTTCGTATTGTAAAAAATAACCTCTTTAATCTGTTCAGGTAAAATCTCCAGATTGTAAGTAGTGCATTCGGGATTCTTTGAGAGAAAGTAAATGCGCTGGTTGGTGACAATCAATTTACCGGATACCTTGTTTTCATCACAATGATGTTCCGTATCCCCGGCTTTGAGAACAACTTCGTTCGCTTTTAAATTTACTACCATGGTACTTCTGTTTAAGTAATCATTCTTAAGGTTCGTGCTTCCTGCTCACCTGTGAATTCCTTTCATAAATAATGCCAGTCATTACATCTTTTTGGTAATTAGCTGGTTAGGCCAGTTTGTTTCTCTTTATTGGACACTGCTTTTGTTCGAAAATGATACACTACGCGTTCGGATTCAGACAGTTTATCGATCACTTCTCTATTTCAAAGACGATCGGGATGGTGAAAAGTTGCAGGTGAAATCAACCTTTTTGACCAAAAAAAATGATTACTTTAAATCCCGATTGTTTTGCCCGTTCAATAAAAAATTGTTCTATGGCCCTGTTTCTTTCAATATGTACTGGTTCTCTGCTATTCCTTTTACTGGCCTGGGCATCTTTTATATCCATTACGGAAAGGGAGCTAAAAGCTGCAGGCAGGTTCATTGCTCTGGCATTCCTTATTCTTACCCCATACCTGCTGCTTCCCTTACTGAATTTTCCTGGAGCCGTGTTCCTGCAATGGGGTTTTATCGGATTGCCTTATCTTCTCGGTCTGAGCCTCCTGATACCTTTTAAACCAGCAGGATATGGAAGCAGGGCAATTCCAAAACCCGGACAGGACGAACGGGATACCATGTTCTCACGGAAAGATCTCATCCCGGGCACTGAAACATATGATGCATACTACCAGCACAAACCCGAATTCAAAGAAGCTGACAGTGGATTTAGAGCCAATGCGGGACTGCTCCAACCCGGTTCTGTTTACTTTAACCGGACTGCTTTTGCTGCAGCAAATGCAAGTTTCCAGACAATAGAACAACTTCATCCCATGGTCTCCTCTGATAAGCCCGGTCTCCGGGGCCCGGTGAATACGGTCCTGTTGACTCGATTTATTAAAAACTGGGGCAAAAAACTCGGAGCTCTTGAGGTGGGTATTACCCGGCTCCAGGATTATCATTTCTATACCGTTGGCGGAAGAAGGGAACGCTACAACAGGATCATCAAAAATGAACACCAACAAGCCATCGTCTTTACCGTTGAAATGGATCATGACATGATGGCATCAGCTCCTGCCGCTCCAACAGTCATGGAATCGGCTCACCAGTACCTCTCCTCAGGAATCATTGCTGTTCAAATAGCTGAACTTATCCGGAACCTTGGATATTCGGCAAGAGCTCATATCGATGCAAACTATGAGTTGGTATGTCCTATCGTGGCAAGAGATGCCGGATTGGGAGAAATTGGCAGAATGGGTTTACTGATGACAACCCGGCATGGTCCGAGAGTGAGAATCGCTGTAGTTACTACAGATCTTCCAATGGAAATTGACAAACCTTCGCATGAACCCCATATCCTGGATTTTTGTACCCGGTGTAAAAAATGTGCCGAAGTATGTCCTGCTCAGGCTATATCCTTCGATAATCGTGCGCCGGTCGAGGAGGTCATGAGATGGAAAATAAATGCAGAAGCCTGCTATACGTACTGGACAAAAGCCGGTACAGACTGTGGACGCTGTGTAGTTGTATGTCCTTTTTCGCATCCCGATACACTGCTTCATCTTCTGGTACGAAAAGGTGTTAAACATTCTGTTCTGTTCAGTAAACTGGCAATTCATCTTGATCATTTGATCTATGGTAAAAAACCGGAACCCGGAAAAGTTCCTGCATGGATACCAACCCGTACCAGAGAGGAATAATGGTGAACCCGGACACTGCCTGCTCCCAATACACCAAACCAATCTGAAAAAGCTGATCCTGCCAAATTTCCGGGAACCGTTTTTATTATTAAAAATTTGGATGCATCTTTGCGATAGTTTAATTTGATTTTATAAATCTGAGTGCCGACTGATCGACTATCCAGTATGTCATACATTACCAGAGTGATCAATGTAGCTGTGTCCTGTTTATCCGCAGAAAAGTTTTATTCTGCAATGAACAATGCATATAAAAAATTTTACAACCAATACTACATGCTTCACTATCCATTCTATCAAAACGAAGAGGATGATTTCTTTCAGAGCCAGAAGAACCTTACCAATCATTGCCTGTCAAAGATATCACCCATTAAAGGGAAAACGGTTCTTGATATAGGGTGTGGTAATGGTATTCAGGGGTTGCATATATCCAGGGATCATCAACCGGGAAAATATATCGGGATCGATATTTCACCCGGTAACATCAAAATTGCACAGGAGATACTAAAAAAGAACGCTTCTGAAAACATGATTTTTCACGTGGATAATGCACAGGAAATGGCCAACATCAGTGATAATTCAATTGATGTTGTGATCAATATCGAAAGTGCGCTTCATTACCCTGATAAAATAAAGTTTCTCAAAGAGGTAAACCGTGTATTGAAACCGGGTGGAGAGTTCATGATTGCAGATGTATTAACGAAAAGAAAGCCACACAGAACAGATAAAGAAGGGAAGAAGAAATGGGGTATTTTTCACCACTGGACACTGGAACAATATTACCAGTCATTCCCGTTTGTTGATTTGAAATTGATAACCACAGATAATATCTCCCAATCCATTCTAAAGGGCTTTACGAATTACAGGAGATGGTTCAGGGGGACAAAGGTGAATGGAGTTCTGAAACGCTGGGTATCGAACCTGTTTATATTCCTCAATGCGAAAATCTATGCGTACATGTATGCAAGAAATCGTTCATATTACATCTTTGCCGGGATAAAACCACTGCCCGATAGATTGCTGTAATAAAAAAGGGTATTGCAAAACATAGTTTTAACAAAATTACGTTTAGAGAAAAGCCGTTATTTTTATCCGCTATGGAAAAGACCCGCAAAGTAGTGATTACCGGAATTGGGCCAATTACATCCATCGGTATTGGGAAAGATGAATTATGGAGAAATCTTTTAGATAAAAAGATCAATCTCTCTCCTATCCCCGAGAAATTTAAGATAAATCACAATTTCAGGTCGCGGTTTCTTGTGCCTTTTCCTCGCTTTTCAATCGAAGATTGGGGCCTTCCAACCAAATACAACAGCATTATGGAAGAGACCTCAAAGTTGTCGGTTGTAGGAACGATCATGGCGCTGAAAGATGCGGGCTTCACCGGGGATGATCTCCAATCGATCATTCCCGAACACCTGAGAAACTCAATGACCATTCTTGGTATAGGGATCAGCGCATTGAAAACTGCTCTCTATCAATACGCTATACAGGGATTAGCTCACAAACCCGAAATTCTTGAAGAACTCGATGTTTATCCGCGATATAACCGGATGGCAATCCCAAGTATCATGCCGAATTCAGCATCTTGCTGGGTTACTATTCTGTTTAATATTCATGGACCAAACTATACCCTAAACACATCCTGCTCCTCGGGAACCTATGCCGTGGGAGAGGCTTATGAAAAAATCCGTAACGGATCAGTTGATTTGGTGATTACAGGTGGAGTCGAGTGTTTGCAGGATAACGTCGGAGCAACCATGAGAGGGTTCGATACCCTTGGAACACTCACCAAGTCAGAAGATGGAAAACCCCTGCCCTTTTCAAAAAAACGCAGCGGTTTCCTGTTCTCTGAAGGTGGAGGGTGTATCCTTATCCTCGAAGAGATGGAGAATGCGCTCAAGAGAGGTGCTGATATCTACGCTGAAATTATTGGTTATGGCTCAAACAGTGATGCCTATAACCTTGTACAAATGGAACAGTCCGGAACCCAGATAAAAAACCTCCTTCGGAACGTTATCGGTGACCTGAAAGTGGACTATCTCAACACCCATGGAACAGCTACAATACTGAATGATGAAGTCGAAGCCCGAATCATCCAGGATGTTTTTGGTGATGAAAAGGATCAACCGTTGCTTAATTCGACTAAAGGGAATCTCGGACATACTGTAGGAGCTGCCGGCGCCATTGAAGTTGCAGTTACTGCACTCTCCCTGAAAAATGATATTGTTCATGCAAACCTATCTGAAGACCTGATCGATAATCTCAATATCGCCAGGGAAACTACTCCCATGAAAGTTAAACATGCCCTCACAACTTCATTTGGGTTCGGAGGTCATAATGCCGCCATTCTGCTGAAAAAATTCAATCCCTGACCACATCAACAGATATCCTCCTTTTAATGCTCAGAATAAAACACTGGTCAAAAGCTTGTTGCAGAATATCGGATAAAATTCGTACCTTACGCATTGATTTTTACCGATTGAAATTACCAGGACATGGAATCGTTGCTTATTGACGCAACCAGTAAAACTCCAGCTTTTTTCTTTGATAAT
>CAYZVJ010000026.1:0-34289 GCA_964481765.1 uncultured Rikenellaceae bacterium
ATGGAAAGGTCCCCGCTGTGGGACTTTTTTTTTGCCCAAAAACAGATAAGACCTAGGGAAAATCAAGAAAGTCAGGCTACATATTATTTCTATTTTCAGGAAACGTGAATGGTGACTGGTAATAGAGCGTTTATCAATAACATCAATACCGTAACAAGCAATATTCAATCGGGCATGTTTTTACCAGTGCAATATGCTGCAATTGAGGTACTTGATCATCCCCGTTTCCGGTATAATCAACTGAATAATACAAATCATTCGATAAAATGACAATCAAACTGAACCTTGAAGAAGTTTCCCTGTCAGGGATTGCCGGTAAACGGCCCATCATTGTGTCGGGACCCTGCAGTGCTGAATCGGAGCACCAGGTGGTGGAGACAGCAAAGCAACTGGAAAAATTGAATGTTCACATTTACAGGGCAGGTATCTGGAAACCAAGAACCAGGCAGGATACATTCGAAGGGATGGGATCGGTTGCTCTTCCTTGGTTGCAAAGAGTGAAAAAAGAGACAAGACTGTTAACAACTACTGAAGTTGCGAATAGTTGGCATGTAAATGAAGCATTGAAATATGATATCGATATCCTATGGATTGGTGCCAGAACAACAGCAAACCCTTTTGCCATTCAGGAATTGGCTGATGCGCTCCGTGGACTTGACATTCCAATTTTCATTAAGAACCCCATAAATCCGGATATTGACCTTTGGATTGGTGCCCTGGAGCGTATTAACAAGGCAGGGATTAAGAAAATAATAGCCGTCCATAGAGGGTTTTCATACTATGGTAATTCCAATTTCCGAAACCCTCCACAATGGGAAATCCCCCTAGAATTAAAACGAAGGGTCCCGGATATCCCGATACTTACTGATCCCAGTCACATTTGTGGAAATAAAGAACTAATTTTTGAAATTTCACAGCGCGCTATGGATCTCAACTTCGACGGACTGTTTATTGAATCCCACATCCACCCGGAAGAAGCATTAAGTGATAAAAATCAGCAAATTACACCAATTGAGCTGGGTAAATTATTGGACAAAATTGTTCTTAGATCAATGAAAATAACTGACCACAAACTCATCGACACACTCAGTCAGTTAAGAACTCAGATTGATCATATTGATGAAGATCTCCTCGATATTTTTGAGAAACGCATGAACATATCAGAAACAATTGGTAAGTACAAAAAGGTAAACAATATTACCATATTTCAACCCGGGAGATGGCAAGAAATTATTGAAAAACGAATCAAAGACGGTGAGCGGAAGGGATTGAGCACGGAATTTATAACCGAGGTGTTCAAAGCCATTCACCAGGAATCAATAAACCGGCAAAACCGGGTAATGAATTAAGTGGAAAACAAACGTTGGGAAAAGTTGTTATTTTTATAGGCCATTGCTGAACGGGAAATTAAACAGAACATGAAAGAGATTGAAATACAGACGGCATCCGGCCGATCAACCATCATCCTTGGAGGACAACTCAATGATCTCTTTCGGTACATTCCGAAGATGAATGTAATCATCATTACCGATGAAAACATTAATAAACACTATGCCGGTCAGTTTCCTCCCTTCCCTGTGATTCAAATCGGAACGGGTGAGGGGGTGAAAGATATCGATACGGTCCGGAATATTTACAGTCGGTTGCTATCCCTGCATGCTGACAGGTCTACTTTTATCCTTGGGATTGGGGGTGGCGTGGTTTGTGATATTACGGGATTTGTTGCTTCCACTTTTTTACGTGGTCTTACTTTTGGTTATATCTCAACCAGCCTGCTCTCCCAGGTGGATGCAAGCGTGGGTGGTAAAAACGGGATAAATTTTTCAGGATATAAGAACCTGATTGGCATTATACGCCAACCGTCTTTTGTATTATGTGACCCGGATATGCTGGATACCCTTCCATACAGGGAGTATATTTCCGGGTTTGCGGAGATCGTAAAATACGCTCTCATACGCGACGAGGAGATGTTTCAGCGAATTGAGAACAATGTAGACCTGGTAAAAAGCCGCAACAGGGATCTTATCCTTAGTTTAATAACCGATTCGATCAACATAAAAGCATCGATCGTTCAGGTAGATGAAAGCGAGCAGGGATTGAGAAGGGTGCTGAACTATGGGCACACATTCGGCCATGCCATCGAAAAAGTTCATGGATTAAAACATGGAGAAGCAATTAGCATGGGTATGGTTATGGCAAACCGGTTCGGTGCGGGAAAAGGAGTTATCAATCCGGAAGAAATGCTCAGAATAACCCGCCTGCTTGAAAACCTTGAACTGCTGAGAGAAGTGCAACTTGACAGGGAAATGGTCTGGGAAGCCCTGCTGGTGGATAAGAAAAAATTTGGTAAGGAGTTGTATTTTGTATTGATTAACCGGATAGGAAACGGTTATGTTGAAAGGATTTCACTGGAAGAACTGCAGCTGTTTCTTCATGAATTTAAAAATGTAACCGGGCAACTGTAACGTTTTTAAATGAAAAGGATCATCAGCCCGTCAACGATCAATGGAGCAATTCATGCTCCCTCATCAAAAAGCATGATGCAGCGTTGTATTGTCGCTGCGCTTTTGGGGGAAGGCCAAACCTCCATCATGAATCCATCACTGTGTGATGACACTTTGGCTGCATTGAGAATCGCTGAACAGTTGGGAGCAACGGTTACCCTGGAAAAAGAGCGGGTTCGGATCTCCGGAGGATTTAATCCGAAAGAGGAAGTATTGAACTGTGGTGAATCGGGATTGGGTATCAGGATGTTTTCAGCGGTTTCTGCCCTTCATCATTCTCCTGTTATCCTGACGGGTCTGGGATCACTGGAAAACAGACCCGTCGGAATGGTAGAGCAACCCCTGTCTGAACTTGGAGTGGAGTGCGAAACTGCAAACGGTTTTATCCCAGTCAGGGTGAAAGGACCCATGAAAGGAGGAAAGGCAAGGATTGATGGATCAACCACTTCCCAGTTTCTTACCGGTCTGTTGATGAGCCTGCCTGTTGTGAACAAAGATTCGGAACTCCTGGTTCGAAACCTTAACAGTAAACCCTATATCAATGTTACACTGAAAGTGCTTCAGGATTTTGGAATTGAGGTGGAAAACCAGGCATATAACCGTTTCCTGATTAAGGGAAATCAACAATACAAAGCAAGAGAATATGAAGTGGAGGGCGACTGGAGTAGTGCGGCATTTTTGCTGACAGCGGGTGCCCTCAACGGGAGTGTGCAGGTAACCGGGATACAACCGGATTCTCCGCAAGCTGACCGGAAAATACTTGATGCCCTCGAAATGGCAGGAGCAAAAGTGAGCATAAAGGGCGAAACGGTGGAGGTGAACACCGGCGACCTGGTTCCGTTTCGATTTGATGCAACGGAATGCCCGGACCTGTTTCCTCCCCTGGTGGCACTTGCAGCGCATTGCAAAGGAGTTACCGTTTTAACCGGCATAAACCGGCTTGGATCAAAAGAGAGTAACCGCGCCCTGGTTCTTCAGAAAAATTTTGCCAACCTGAACGTTCGGATTGATCTGGAGAAGAATCAGATGATAATCCATGGTGGCAGGGTCGAAGGGGGCTCAATACATGCTTCCAACGATCACCGGATTGTCATGGCTGCTGCAATTGCCGGAATATTAACAGATGGAAAAATCGAAATCATAGGATCTGACTGCGTTTCAAAATCATATCCACACTTTTTTGACGATTATCTAAAAATGGGAGGAGTTACAGATGAATAGTTTCGGACGAATATTCAGGGTTACGGTTTTTGGTGAGTCTCATGGCCCGATGGTGGGCGTTACGATCGATGGATGCCCCGCCGGGATTCCTGTTAAAGAACAGGATTTCGAAAAAGATCTTGAAAGAAGAAGAAGTGGCGCAAAAGGTACAACACCCCGGACCGAGAAAGACATGCCATCTCTTGTTTCCGGTGTATATAAGGGAAAAACCACAGGAGCGCCCGTAACATTGCTTTTTGAAAATAAAAACATCGAATCGAAAGATTATTCCCTGTTTGATGATATTCCAAGACCCGGACATGCAGACTTTGTAGCCATGAAAAAATTCAGGGGCTTTCATGACGGAAGGGGAGGGGGGCATTTTTCAGGTAGGATCACAATCGCCCTGGTGGCAGCCGGTGTACTGGCAAAGAAAATGATACACCCGGTGAACATTCAGGCAACATTGATTGAAGCCGGAGGTATCAATGATATTGATAAAGCAACTGAACTGGCTGAAAAAGAAAACGATTCAATCGGTGGAATAATTCAGTGTATTGCATCCAACATCCCGGTTGGTATGGGAGAACCTTTTTTCGACCCGGTGGAGTCGGTGATCAGTCACCTGGCGTTTTCTATCCCTGCCATCAAGGGTATTGAGTTTGGTGCCGGATTCGCTGCAGCCAGAATGAGGGGAAGTGAACACAACGATTCACTCATTTCAGTGGATGGAAAAACAGATACCAATCATGCCGGTGGGATCAATGGGGGAATATCAAACGGTAATGATCTGGTATACAGGGTGGTGGTAAAACCAACCGCCAGTACATCTAAAAAACAACATACGATGAATGTAAAAACAGGTGAAATGGCAGACCTGGAAGTGGCAGGCAGGCACGATCGGTGCATTGCCCTGCGTGTTCCGGTAATTATTGAAGCGGTTACAGCCATTGCACTTGCTGATTTTTTCCTGCTTGAAAACAAGGCAGGAAGGATTAATTAACGCATCTGTGAAAAAGACCTTAATCCTTATGCTGAGAGAAAATATCGGGATGGATTTTTAAATAGGTAGCTGTCCCTATTTATTTCTTCAGGCAATTAACCGGCTATTGAAGCTCCACAACAAGCATTCGCGTGGATTCTTCGGTGATTTTAAAACGCTCATCAATCCGGTGTCCTATGATCCAGACAATCTTGTCGCCGCTGGTTAGGATCCAGGTGTTCTCCTTATCGTGGATCGAAAACTTGTTATCAACAAAAAAGTCGCTCACCTTTTTGATGTTGGTCATTCCCAGTGGCTGAAAGTAATCACCCTTTCGCCACTTTCTGATGATGAGGGGGAAATCCAGAGAATCCAGATCGATACAGGCAATCCGATTGTCACGGGGGAATTGAAGCTTCCCGGGAACTTCAGACTGTGTGAAGGATACGGGAATGGGTTGTGAAATATGGATCACATCCTCCTCGATGTAGAACAGTTCCCTTTCATGCTCCGGCAGTTCGGTTATAATGAGCGCTTCCCGGTCTTTGATAAGCCGGTGGGTGGGGGAGAAAAATTGTTTTCCTGCAATTCCGTCCAGACTGGTAATGATATCAACCACGGTTTGTTTCGGGAAACGATAGGGGCGGATGAATTCATACAGGTAGGTGGCTGCCGGGTGAAGCCTCTGAAGCGCTGGTATATTGATCAACACTTTCCCATCAAGCTCGCTCATAACCTCGCTTTTTTTATTTTCAATCGTTTCCATGTAAACCCGCTCAACATCGTTCAGGTTGGAAATGGTTTCGAGAATGTTCTTTCTAAACTTTGGGTTGATAGTGAGGAATTCAGGAATCACATGATGCCGTATCCGGTTACGGGAATACTTCACGGTTTTATTGCTGGAATCTTCCCTGTACCGGATCTGATTTTCGTTACAATAGGATATGATCTCTTCACGGGTAGCAAACAGAAGTGGTCTGATGATCTTTCCGGTCTTCTGTTTTATTCCGGTTAAACCACGAATTCCAGTCCCTCTTGACAGGTTTATGAAACAGGTTTCAATGACATCATCCAGGTTGTGTGCCAGTGCAATATACTGATATTCGAATGATTTTCTGATCTCTTCAAACCAGGAATACCTGAGGTGACGGGCAGCCATCTGTATTGAGATACCCTGGTCCCTGGCATGTTTCTCTGTTTCAAAACGTTCAATATGCAGTTTTAAGCCATGTTCAAGACAGAAAGCTTCCACGAAAGATTCATCCCCATCCGACTCATCTCCCCGCAGGAGAAAGTTGCAATGCGCTACTGCGACATAAAAATCTCCCTTCAGAAACAGGTCAGCCATAACCATTGAATCAATCCCTCCGCTGACTGCCAGCAGGATATGATCCTCAGGTTGAAACAGTGCGTGTTCTTTAATGAAGTCTCTGAATGCATCCAGCATTGTCTGAATCGAGTTCAATTGCTCTTTTTGATGAATGGAAAAGATACGGATTTTTTTCTATATGCGGAAACAAAAACAGGCTGTCAATGAAGAAGGTGGAAGCCAGATCTCAGGATTAACGGAACCGTAGCGGCTCGGGAGTGATGAAATTGAAGTCTTGCGGACCCAGCATCTTTTCTCCGGAAATGGAGAACATATGCGGTGAATAAACATCGGGTAAATTCGGGTAAAATGCAAAGCGAATCTGGAAGGTTTTAAACACCAGGTTCTCATTTCTGATCCGGACACCAAACCCCAAACCGGAATAGAGGTTGTTCTTGAAAATGTTCTGGTCATAGGCACCGATCAGAGCCATGTCGGCAAAGCCATAGAAGGCAAACCGGAATCCGTAGATGAAGATGGGAGAAAAGACTACCCCCTCAAGGTTGAGAGCCAGGCGATGTGTACCTTCCAGACCTTCTCCTGTTAATCCCCGGATCCCCCTGGTGTTGGTAATGCTGATTTCTTCATCAAGGTAGGGCCTGATACCTATCGTATAATCCAGGTTGACAAACTGCCGGAAATTGTAGTTGCGCAAACTGAAGAGGTTGGTAAAGTAATTTGCTTTTGCCTGTATCATTCCTTGTTTATAGGCTCCGTTGCTAACAAATCCACCTATTGCAAAGGAGGATTGGAGGTAACCAAACTGCCTCAGATAATTTCCTGCCGAGAAATACAGGCTGGTATAAAACCGGTCGCCAAATTCATTCTTCTCAAAACCTCCGGTCACTTCTACCAGGGATCCATATGGAATATCCTCGGTTCTTCCATAATTGTAAATCAGGTTGGTCTCATAATAGTTTTTTTTGGAAAATGCGATGCTCCCAAGGAATAACTCGTAATCCTGGAGATCATGGAATATGTTGGATGATATCCCCGGCTTTTCAAACACATTGTTGTGAATAAATCGTGCAGCGAGAATAACCCTCGACCGGCTTTCCGGATCGATTAAAAAACTTCTGCCCAGCCAATAGTCCTGGTAATTTCCTTTGAACCAGCCAATGGTATCTGTTTTGATGAGCCTGGACTGGAGGGAGATATTGATTCCTCCGGCATATTTGGTTCTTGGGGTAACGAACCTGCGGGAAAGATTCCCGCCATAAAATTTGCGATATTCCCCGTTCATAAAGAAGATCTCAGTCTGGATAAAACTCCCCCTGATGTTTGGGATCCGGTAGAATGCTTCAAATCCTAACGGAGAGATGGTATCATAATCTTCAAACGGATCGGGTTTATAATCAAAGAGCAGGTTCCCGTGGAGTTCATGGCCAGTCCCAAAAAGGTTTCTTTCATACAACTCGATGACCGTTGGTTCAACCCCCTCAAATGCTATATTGAAACCAAGGGAATAGAGATCTTTGGTTATGACATAAACATCTGCATAATCTTCTGATACAGGGATAACCTGGATCCTGGCATCATAAATAAATTTCAACCTTCTTAATACCCGTTCGTTATCTGCCATGATCTGAGGATCGATCTCATCACCCACCTTAAAAAGCAGGTTATTCCTGATTATTCTTTCATTGGTATAGAAGTGAAGTTTATTCAGCGTTGAACCGATCCATGTTGTGGAAGTGACGGCAGTATCCAGTACTGTAGGTCCAAAAATATCGGTCGCTATCAGCTTGATGTTCCGTATTTTTTTTCCTTCGTTAACCAGGTAATCATCCTCACTTTTCCGCTGCTCTTTTTTATCAGCAGTCCGGGTTGGTTCAACAAATAACACCTCATGGAGCAGCCTGCTCCATAGTTTCTGTGATGCTTTGCTCTCGAGTGAGTCGTAGAAGCTGGTTGATTTTGTATAGACCTCTTTCTCTATGGTGAACTTAGAATTAGCAGGTAATACCAGCACGGTATCACGTGGAATGAACAGAATTTTATTTTGAAAAATAATGTAGTTCCCCCCTTTGATCTGAACTGTATCGGGTAGGGAATAAACATCAGTTACATGGCCGGCAAGGCCAGGAAACGGATTCCATCCCAAACAAAGGAATACAAGAATCCTGTATAGGCCCATATGATATCCGGAAGCTCCCATTGTTACAATGGATTAAGGTCAGCCTGTGGTCAGCTCCTTTATTTTGTGACAAAATCCTTAGAGTCCAATAACCCCTTTCCCCTGGTTAAACCGGTTCTCTTTATTTTTCTTATTTTTCTGGTTACTCTTTTTCTGTAACATCGTCTGAATTGAACTGAAATCCCAATCGCTTGCCGGTTTGCAGTATTGAACTCTGTATTTTTCTATTCATCTGGGCGACTGATGCAATTTTCACGTGGTCATACGGTGGTACCAACAGGTCAAATTCCATGGCATACAGGATCGCTGTCTGGATAATCTTTAATAAGGCTTTTTTATCAATAGCCTCCTTCCCGAAATTGCTATAGAGGAAACCGAGTTGCCTCTTCCCTTCGACAAAGTAATGCTTCTCCTTGTTAACAAACAACCTGGCAATGAGGTAACCGAGGTCATCCGAGCGGTTGTATTTGAACGAGTCGGAAAGGAAATTGTAGATATTGATGATCCCGCAGTAGGAGTTGGTTTTATCCTTTTGTACATAGGAGGTTTTCCATATACCATGTTCCCGGTTAAATTCAAATATGTTTGAGTGCATGCTGAATATCAGCAGATCACCCGCAACCTTCAATTGTGCTTCAAACTTTCCACGGTCTTTGTAATCGAGCTGAACACGCTTGTCAATTCCCTTGAGTTTCAGATTGCAGCCATCTTCAATTTCCATTAACACCTCCTTCAGAAGGTTAAAGGTTTCCAGGGCGTTGTCGTAAACAACCTGTTTGAGGTTTGCTTTTATGGCCAGGTTGTTTATTATAAGATCTTGATCTTTTTCGTCTTGCATTTTTAATGGAGACATTAGGTTAACATTGGAATCCTTCCGGTAATCTAAGGTAAAAGTAAGAAAAAGTATGGAGTAATCCCGGAGGGTATGTTAAAATTCCCATAACTGTTTTGATTGAAAGCGTGTCACTGTCTGAAAGCTGGAAGACAGGGTAAGGAGAGTACAGAGTACAGAGTTGTGAGAGAGAGGAAAAAGTTATTGGGTTATTGAGTTATTAAGTTAGTGAGGTGTCTTATTGAAAAACCTTGAAACAGGGGGCGGGCAAATAATTTTTTTATGGACATTGAATTACAATTGTCCGAAGGACTCCTACGGAGAGTTACCATCAAGTTACTATCGTTTGACCATCGTATGGCAATTGTATGACCAGTGTCTGACACAAGCAAAGCGAGTGAGATCAATATGCCTTGGCAAAAAGGACTCTTCGTTTTGAAGGTTTTCCTGTTCGTATGCACTTTCCCGGTTCATTATCGTCATCCAGTGGAATGCACCGAACGGTAGCTTTGGTTTCCTGTTTGATCAGGTTTTCTGTCTCCACGGTACCATCCCAGTGAGCCATAATAAATCCACCCTGTTTTCTGATAATTTCTTTGAACTGGTCATAGTCATCGATCCGGTGAAAATTTTCATTCCTGAATTTCAACGCTTTGTTATAGATGGATTGTTGAATGTCATCCAGGAGCTTTTTAACATGGGATGCGATGGCATCCTGTGAGATGGTTTCTTTGGTGAGTGTATCCCGTCGGGCAACTTCAGCTGTTTTGTTTTCGATATCCCGGGGCCCCAGCACGATCCGGACCGGTACCCCTTTGAGTTCGTACTCTGCAAATTTCCAACCCGGTTTCTGTGTATCCCGGTCGTCATACTTTACGGTTATTCCCTGGCTGGCGAACTCTTCTTTAATCTGGTTTGCCGTTTCAGAGATGGCATCCAGTTCCTGGTCCCCCTGGTATACAGGAACGATAACCACTTGAATTGGAGCAAGTTTTGGTGGAAGGATCAGCCCGTTATCATCGGAATGAGCCATGATCAACGCCCCCATCAATCGCGTTGAGACTCCCCAGGAGGTAGCCCACACCCAGTCCAGTTTTCCCGATTTATCCGTAAACTGAACATCGAATGCCTTGGCAAAATTCTGTCCGAGAAAGTGCGATGTGCCTGACTGGAGTGCCTTTCCATCCTGCATCATCGCTTCAATAGCGTATGTTTCAATGGCTCCGGCAAACCGCTCACTCTCTGTTTTTGTTCCTTTGATAACCGGCATCGCCATGAACTGCTCCGCAAAGGTTGCATAAAGATCGATGATCTGCAAGGTCTCGGCAACCGCTTCTTCACGCGTACTGTGTGCTGTGTGCCCTTCCTGCCAGAGGAATTCAGCCGTTCTGAGAAAAAGACGGGTTCTCATTTCCCAGCGCACCACGTTAGCCCACTGATTGATCAGTAATGGCAGGTCGCGGTATGATTGTATCCAGTTTTTGTAAGTGTTCCAGATGATCGTTTCAGAAGTGGGCCGGACAATCAGTTCTTCCTCAAGTTTTGCGTCTGGATCAACCACAACACCCTTCCCATTCGGATCGTTCATGAGGCGATAATGAGTGACCACGGCACACTCTTTGGCGAAACCCTCCACATGACTGGCCTCCCTGCTGAAGTATGATTTTGGAATAAAAAGCGGGAAATAGGCATTGGCATGACCCGTTGCTTTGAACATTTTATCCAGTTCCGCCTGCATTATTTCCCAAATGGCATAACCATACGGCTTAATGACCATACAACCCCGTACTGAGGAATTTTCTGCCAGGCCAGCTTTAAGTACTAAATCATTGTACCACTGAGCATAATTTTCTTTTCTGCTGGTTAAGACCTTCGCCATTTTTATTTTTGGTATAGAATTTGATTTTATTTTGTAAATTAAAACCTTGCAAAGTAAATAAAATCTATCTGATAATTAAAAAAATTGGAGGTGAGTCATGAAAACAAGAACGTTACAATGGATAATGCCTGCAGTTTTGTTCATCGCCCTTACAGGGAATGCCGTTGCAGGAGAAAAAGACTACTCCGATAACTTTACGGACCGGTTTGGTTCACCGCATACCCAGGATATGATCGTAAACAATTACTACCTTGATCACGGTGATTACATTTATGACTATTATTATGCTTCCCGGATAAGGCGGTTTCACCGGCCCTTTGAAAGTTTCAGTTATTACAATTCTTATTATACCGATTGTTATTGGTATACATACGATCCGGTTTACTGGGGATTCAGTATCTACATGGGTTCCTTCTGGAATCCAGTACGGCTCAGGGTATCGTATGGAGTCCCCATCTGGAGAACCTATTATTATGCACCCTATTCCAGCTGGTATGGTCCGGCTGTCTATTCCTATTATTATGCAGGACCCTATTTTGGGGTTGTTTATCGACCTGCATATGTAAACCACTATTACTATGGGAACTGGTATGGCTATGGCGGCTATTACAGCAGACCCTATCATTCGGTATACATGAATCGTCCCTATTATGCAAGATACGAGGACAATTACAACTACTATTCCCGTTCTGTAAGGAATGAAAGATCCCTTGGAAGCCGGTACTATTCAAACCGTAATTACAGCACCTCCGGTACAGGAACGCGCAGCAGGGTTCAGGGCCCGGAGTATTCAGGACAGCAAAGAGCGGTTTCTACAGGTACCACCAGAGCTGCTCAAACAGGAACACGGCAGGAGTCGGTGAATAACCGAAATGCTATCTCTACCACGCCGGAAAGGACCAGACCAGAATCAACGGTCACTCGCACTCAAACCAGAACACAGGATAATGCTGTAAGAAGCAGGACAGGCACTGCAACCAGCAGGACATCAACATCGACCGTTCGCACCAATCAGCCGATTCCATCACGAAGTTCGACAACGGTGCGGAGCACTCAGAGCAGACCAAAAGTCAGTACGGAACTGAGGAAACCATCCAGTACCAGTCGGTCAACCGGCGTTCGGTCAACCAGTACTGCTCGTTCGAGCGGGATGAAAGCTACCCGGTCATCCGGAAGCAAAAGCCGGACTGTTGAAAAATCCTCTTCCTCACGGAAGAGAGAGTCCGGAACAGCTAAAAGCACTACCGGATCAAGAAGAAAAAAATAGAAACAATAACGTACTTTGGTATAGTATTTGCATACATTTAAGTAGATGAATCGTTTGTAAACTATTTAGCCCACGGGAGGAAAAACAATGAAAACCAGACTATTTATATTAACAGTAACAGTGAGTGCTCTTCTTCTGAGCGCCTGTTCTACAAGTTACTATCTTGGTGCGGGTTATGATGATTTGTACTATGTGCCAGGAGATGAACCGGTGGCTGTGGTAAGGGAAGATCCTGCTGCTTTTAAGGACTCCTATACCGCCATTGATAATGTTGGACAGAAGAGTGAAGTGGTAGATGCTGGTATTTATTACCCGGGAGACACCCTGCAGGGCGAAGGCGAATATTACGAGGCCGGCGATGAAGATGTGATCGTTAATAATTATTATGAGAATGAAGAGGGTCAGTACTACGAAGACGGCGATTACGCAAGACGCATTAACCGGTTTCATCGTCCCTATGGAATGAGTTACTATAGTTCATTCTATGACCCATACTGGTATGATCCCTTCTGGTATGACTATTACTCACCCTTTTTAAGAACAGGTTTATATTTCGGATATTATGGTCTGAGAGGCTATTACAGATACCCCTATTATAACTATTACTGGGATCCTTTCTACTATGATTATTACGGGTACTATTCACCCTATTACTCCAGACCCTATTACTACGGTGGCTATGGGTATTCACCTTACTATTATGGATATGGAAATGGATATTACAGTGATGCCAATCAAAAAGGTACGTATCATGGACGCCGCATGGCTACGTCCACCAACCGTAGGAGCGAAATGGGCTCAAGAACAGAAATGACAGGTACCGCCGGCAGCAGAACTACAGCGGCACCACCTAAGACTGACACTCGAACCTATGCGGATACAAGAACCAGAACATCCGATGGGACAACGGTTCAGAACAGGACAGCTGATAGCAGAACAGGAACTGCAACTGCTGCACAGGAGAGGACCAGAACAACGGCGCCCAATCCGAATCAAAACGTTAGAACAACGCGTATCGCTTCTCCGACAGAAAGGGAAAGTAGTGCAACCAGCTCAAGAACCAATATGGGAACTACACCAAGAACACCAAGCTCGTCCAGCGTGTATACACCGCGATACACTACACCTAGAATAAGTACAAAACCGACCTATAACAGCAGCTCCAAAACATACCAGAACAGCAGCTCAACAAGATCGGTCTCAACACGTTCCAGTTCGGGAACCACAAGATCCTACTCCTCACCGGTGAACAGAAGCAGTAGCTATTCTTCACCCTCCAGGAGTAGTAGTTCCAGGAGTTATTCCACTCCCTCCAGGAGTGGTAGTTCCAGGAGCTATTCCACTCCCTCCAGGAGTTCAGGATCATCGATTAGATCCAGTGGATCAACTTCCAGATCGTCTGGTTCATCCAGCCGTTCATCTTCCGGAAGCAGATCCAGCTCCTCAAGAAGCGGTGGACGAGGACGTTAGTATGCATCTTATGATTGTCTCTCCCGGATTTTTCCGGGAGATTTTTTAATCTGCCCGGGTTGATAACCTGGAATGAAAATGGTATGTGAAATCTAAACTTAGAAACATGAAACGAATTATAATCTCCCTGATCATACCGGTGGTTTGCATCCTGACCGGTATGGCGCAAAATGACCTGGATGCATTGCGCTATTCCCAGTCATTCGTCGGCGGAACGGCCAGGTCAATGGGTATGGGTGGAGCCTTCGGAGCACTGGGCGGAGACTTTACCTCCATGAGCATCAACCCTGCCGGCATCGGAATGTACCGGGCTAAAGAATTCACCATTACACCCACCTTACGGTATGATATGACAACCACTACCTTCCTGGGAAACCAGATCGATGATACACGGTACAGCTTGAGTCTGAATAACGTAGGAATCGTATTCAGTTTTCCGCTCAGGGAAAGCTCCGGGTGGAAATTCCTGAACCTGGGTATCGGATACAATTCACTCGACAATTATTACCAGGATGTGGTGATGGAAGGAATTAATTATGAAAGTTCACTGCTCGATTATTATGTCTGGGATGGAACTTTTGGAAATAATGGAACAGGATATTACTACGATGAATTAAGCTCATTTGGAACAGGATTAGCATGGGATACCTGGTTAATCAGTGAAAGCGATTCCACCGGACTGAATTACGGATCGGTACTGAATGACTATGGAAACCGCGACTATGTGTTCGGACAAAATCAGAGACGTGTCATCCGGTCAAACGGAACAAAGGGGGAATACCTGATCAGCCTGGGAACAAACTACAACGATAAACTCTACCTTGGTTTATCAATCGGTGTTACCCGGATTGATTTTTTCCAGGAAATGGGACATACCGAAGAGGACACCGAAGGTACAGTGCCGGATCTGGACAACTTTTACTACTACTCCCGTTTGAACACACGCGGTACAGGATTTACCTTTAAACTGGGCGCTACATACCGCCCGGTCGAATTCCTGCGAATCGGAGCTGCCGTTCATATCCCGACATTCTATAAAATGGAGGACGATTTCTATTCCTATATGGAAGCAGAATATGATACCCCCAGAGATACAACAGGATCTGTTTACTATTCAGCAGAATCACCGGACGGTTACTACGAATATGAACTGAATACCCCGTTCAAATTCATCGGTAGTGCTGCATTTCAAATCCAGAAATTTGCAATTATCAGTGCCGATTATGAATACATCAACTACTCCACTGCACGGTTGAAAGATGGTTCTGATGGATACAACTTTACATATGAGAATGATATCATCGATAATGTATTCCAACCCACTCATAATATCCGGTTAGGAGCCGAATTCCGGGTGGGAATGTTCATGCTGAGGGGTGGATATGCACATTACGGCAAACCGTATGTTGCTGATGAGATGAATGCGAAAAGCAAATATGATTTTATTACCGGGGGCTTCGGCTTGCGGACCCGATCCTTCTTTATCGATCTGGGTTATCAATACGGTTTGCATCAGGAGAAGTACCTGATGTATAATATGGAAGAATTGGAGGAGGCCGAACTTGACTCTCATCCCAGTAAGGTTATGCTCACCTTCGGATACCGGTTTTAAACGATTGAATTTCTCAAAATAGTCTTTGCATCCGGTCCTGTATTGAAGAGCAGATCCAGGATGCTCAGGTTGGCTCTAAATCCGAACCTTGATTGAAAAACCTGTGGATATTCTGCCGGATTAAATAACGGATCCGGCACTTTTTTTTTTGGATGAATTGCCTCCCGGTAATCAAGGGAGGATCCATTTTTATAATAGAATGGCGTATAGGTGAAATCTCCGTCTATCTGGAGCAGACCAAGCATTAGCTTCAGGATGATATCGTTCAGATCAAGAAGGTACCTGGTCTTTAACTGGAAAACAGACACGATTTCACCAGCATAAAATTCAAAATAGGGTGTTGATCGGTATGCCGATTCAATCGATCTCCAGTGCGTATCCTGCCAGTTATCCTTGTATTCTATCTCAAGTTCACCGATCGGCACCTTGTGAAAACTTCCTCGTTTTACAGGTACAGTGAGTATAATCGTACCATTGGCTCCAAAGATAATAGTACGGTTACGATAGGATTGCTTGATGTAATTTTCATGTTTTTCCAGAACTATTTTCCCGGGAAGGAGAAACTTGGTGAAATATTGAACCGGGCCGAAATAACTGGTTGTAAGAACGATATGTTGTTCCTTACTCATGAATTATTGGACTGTGTGACCGGTCAGAGGTTATTGATCAGGCTGGCATTGAACCCTGCACCGAAACCGTTGTCGATATTTACAACGCTTACGCCGGCAGAACAACTGGTCAGCATGGCGAGGAGGGCAGAGATCCCTCCGAAATTTGCTCCATACCCGATGCTGGTTGGTACAGCAATAATCGGTTTGTTGATCAGACCTCCAACAATACTGGCAAGAGCACCCTCCATGCCGGCAATGACGATGACCACACGTGAATCCCGGATCACACCGATGTTGTCAACCAAACGATGGATTCCTGCAACACCGGCATCATAGACCCGTTCAATACGGTTCCCCAGCAATTCCGCTGTTACTGCCGCCTCTTCTGCCACAGGCAGGTCCGATGTGCCGGCAGTGATTACCGAGATGTAACTTTCCGGCTTCGGTATCTCTTTTTTTGTAATGCTCATTATCCTTGCTTCCGGATGGTAGACTATCCCGGGAATGAACTGTTTGATCTCCCGGTACATTTCATCGGTTGCCCTCGTTGCGATAACGTTTGAATCCCGTTTGTTCATGTATGCAATGATGCCCTTCACCTGCTCAATGCTCTTTCCGGAACAAAAGATGATCTCGGGATAACCGGTACGGATCTCCCTCTGATTGTCAATCTTTGCATACCCCAGGTCCTTAAAAGAAAAATCCTCAAGTGCGGCCAGTGCGGTGTCGATCTCTATTTTGCCCTGACTGACCTCTTCCAACAGTTTTTTTAGTTCTGTTCGGTTCATTGTATCGTTTATTACAGATTATTTTATGAGAAAAATAGCCGTATCAGACATTGAAACTACCCGATCTGTATCCCTCCAGATCAATGGTAATGTATTCATACCCGATCTCCCGGAATGCAGAAACGATCTTATTTGCACTATCTCCGGTTACCATTTCCGCGATTAAACCAGGATCTGTTTCTATGCGCGCAAGATTACTGTGTGACCTGACACGGATTGCCCGGTACCCCAAATCTATCAGGAATTTTTCAGCCTGCTCAATGCGGGTAAGCTCTTCCTGTTTTACCTCAACCCCGTGAGGAAGCCTGGTGAGAAGGCACGCATAAGCAGGTTTATCCCAGGTCGGTAACCCAAGTTGCTTTGAGAACTCCCTGACCTCCTCCTTCGTAATACCTGTCGTTAGCAAAGGACTGATTATGCCAAGTTCTTTCAACGCCCGTAATCCCGGTCTGTGATCCGATGGATCATCACTGTTGGTACCATCAAGCACATGAGTAATCCCATTTGATCCTGCCTTTTTTAGTATGGTGGAGAAGATCTTCTTCTTGCAAAGATAGCAGCGATCAGCAGGATTATTTTTTATCTCTTCCGGGATGGGAAGTTCAATAATCATATGCCTGATCCCTGACTCATTACATAAATCAACTGCTTCATCAATTTCCCAGTTTGCAATGTATGGTGCCCTGATGGTTAAGGCAATTACCCTGTCATGCAGTGCCTCTTTCGCAGCAACAAGCAAAAAGGTACTATCCACACCACCGGAAAATGCCACCGCCACATTCTCCAAATCCTTCAGAAAGGCAATGAGTTTTTTATATTTTGGATTGGCTATCATGCTATTCACTGATCCCGGATTGTTCAATGATTGTGTTAATTGTTTGATATACTTCCTTTAAGGGTAGACCAAACTCATGAGCTATACGCCGACACTCTTCATATTCCGGCTTTGCATGCAGTAATCTACCCCGGTGGTAGGAGGCTTTAATGGTGACCTTACCCCATTCGGTGTCGACGGGTATGAATTTCCGTTCGAGCGCATCCTTGGTTACGGAATAAGAGCGAATTCCCAGTGTGGTTGTATTCGTATAAATCATTGATTTGATCGCCTCAGACAGACCGGGTGAAGCGAGTACGCTGATTTTTACAGCCGGTCTGTTTTTTTTCATCATAACCGGCGTGAAGAAAACTTCCTTGGCTCCAGCCCGGAATAACTCTTCCATAAGGTGATCATACCACTCGGGATTCATGTCATCAATGTTGCATTCATGCAATATCTCTGCAGATAATCCATTTTCTTCTGTTATCTCGCCAAGAAAAACCCTCAAAACATTGGGTAACTCATCCGATTGTTTGTGACCTATCCCATAACCAACGCGATCGATCGTTATGGATGCCTGATCCCTGAAATCCTTTGCCAGGGTCGATATGATAGCAGCTCCTGTGGGTGTGGTCGTTTCAAAAGTTGCTGATCCTTTTCTGACAGGAAGTCCTTTCAGAATCTCTACCGTAGCCGGTGCAGGAACCGGCAGGTTCCCGTGAGAACAGCGTGCAAAGCCCCCACCAAGTTCAATGGTCGAAGCCATCACCCTGTCCGGTTTCAGGCTCTCATAACAAATGGCAGCTCCAACAATATCAACAATGGCATCCACTGCACCAACTTCATGAAAATGAACATCTTCTATTCTCTTCTTATGCACTTTGGCTTCTGCTTCAGCCATCCGTCGGAAAATCTCTTTGCTGGTCTTTTTGATCGATTTCTTAAGACTGCTTTTATCGATGATTGACTCAATATCAGATAAGTTACGGTGCGAATGTTTTTCTTCCCGGTCCAACTCAACCTCTACTTTTGTTCCGGATATCCCGTGTCTTTGGTCTTTCGTTACCTTCAGCGTATAACCAGTAATGGGTAATTTACTAAGCTCACTTCTCAGATAATCAGCATCTACACCGAGGTCGATCATCGCAGCAAGGTTCATATCTCCACTGATGCCTGCAAAACAATCATAATATACTATTTTCATCTCTTTTCAGGTTAAATCAAACCACATGAACAGGAGAACAGGGAGCTAATTTAGTGCATTTAATAGAAAAATATGATAAATGAAAAAAAGATTGTAATTTGCCGCTTTCTAATACCATCGTATTGTATTACTGAAGTTGAGTGAACCATGAAAAGGAGAGATTTTTTCAGAACATCAGTCGGAGCGGGGATTGCTACAGGAGCAGCTTTGCATTTGGGCGGTTATAACAGGCTATGGGGAAGGTCAAAAAGTGCTGCTGCACCATTTGATCTTGTTGCTGTAAGGGGTGGCGAGCCGGATGTGATGTTTGATCGCGGTATAGAGGCTCTTGGGGGAATGAAATCATTTGTGAAAGCTGGTCAGACCGTTGTGATAAAGCCAAACATCGGTTGGGATGTAGTCCCTGAAAGAGCTGCAGATACTAACCCGCTGGTTGTAAAAAGAATTGTGGAACAGTGTCTGGCTGCCGGTGCCAGGCAGGTGTATGTATTCGATAACACCATTGATGAAATGACCAGGTGTTACAGGAATAGTGGAATTGAAAAAGCAGTAAAAGACGGGGGCGGGAAAATGGTCCCCGGGCACATAGAGAGTTATTACCAGGAGGTTACCATTCCAAACGGTGAGCGGCTGAAGAGTGCAAAAGTACATGAGCTTATTCTGGAGTCCGATGTCTTTATCAATGTTCCCATCATGAAAACCCATAGTTCAACCCGTTTTTCACTGGCGATGAAAAACCTGATGGGTGTGGTATGGGACAGAAGGTTCTGGCATGCAAATGATTTGCATCAATGCATTGCGGATTTTGCCACGTTTGAGAAGAAACCTCACCTGAATGTTCTGGATGCCTACAATGCGTTGATGAGGAATGGTCCACGGGGCGTTTCCACATCGGATGTAACAAACATGAAGTCGATGTTGATTGCCACCAATATGGTTGTGCTTGATGCCGCTGCAGCCAAAATGTTTGGTCATGAGCCGGAAACCATTCGATATATCCGCAGAGCAGATGAGATGAAGGTGGGGACCATGAATCTTGATAATCTGAACATTCACAGGATTCAGATCTGATCAATAATATGAAGCTGTCATACCTGAAGAAAATACGGGTTGCTGTTTCCCTCATTTTTTTGGTTGCTACAACACTGGTGTTTGTTGATTACCGGAACATTCTTCCGGAGAAACTCATTTCCGGAATTGTATACCTCCAGTTTGTTCCATCACTTTTGAAGTTCATCAACCTTGTTAGCATCGCCATACTTGGATTCATTGTTGTTTCCGTTTTAACCCTGCTGTTTGGAAGGGTATATTGTTCAACCATTTGTCCGCTTGGCATTCTGCAGGATGTGATATCCTGGATCGCCCGAAAGTTTAAGAAAAGAAAGAAGCGTTATTATGCATTTTCTAAACCCCACAACATTTTATGGTATAGTCTGCTAGCCCTATCCATTATTGTATTACTGTTTGGCAGTGTATTTGTTATTTCTCTGCTCGATCCCTACAGTAATTTCGGGCGGATCATGACTTATTTTGGAAAACCGGTTGTGGTGCTGGCAAACAATGGAATATCTTTCATACTGGAGAAGTTTGATATATTTTCATTGTATCCGGTCAACCTGGTCAACATTCCTCTTTGGGTACTCGTGTTCCCGGTTATTATAGGAGTACTCGTAGTATGGTTATCAGTTACCCATGGCAGGTTATATTGTAATACCGTTTGTCCGGTTGGAGCATTGTTGGGACTATTATCTAAGGTTGCGCTGTTCAGGATCATTATTGATGAGGAGGAATGTACACAGTGCAGTTTGTGTGCCAGGGTTTGTAAGGCTTCCTGCATGAATTTCTTACAGGCAGAAGTTGATTTTTCACGATGTGTTGGATGTTATAATTGCCTGACGGTTTGTCCGACAGATGCTGTAAAGTACAAATTGTTTTCTCCCGGTAGTACGTTTAGAAGTCTTACCGGCAGGAAAGGATCGGATGTCAACCGAACGGTTGGCGGATCCGATGAGCCGGACCTTGGAAAACGAAAATTTGTGAAAGGATCCCTGGCATATTTTCTGGGGATGGCGGGCATTTCGATTTTGCAGGAAAAGCCTGTGAATAAAAATCCTACCACAGTCCCTGAAGATAAGGAGTTTCCTGTTTCACCACCCGGTTCACGCAGCATTGAAAACTTCAATGATCATTGTACTGCCTGTACGCTATGCATCAGTGCATGCCCAACCTTTGTTCTTCAGCCATCCATCCTTGAATATGGATTAACCGGAATCATGCAACCGCACATGGACTATCATGTCGGATACTGTAATTATGATTGTACCATATGTGCTGATATTTGCCCTACCAGTGCGATTTTACCGGTGGCTCTGGAAAAGAAGAAGCAGGTTCAAATGGGGATCGCAAAGTTCATCCAGGAGAACTGTATCGTGCATACGGATAAAACCGATTGTGGTGCCTGCTCGGAGGTCTGCCCGACCAAATCGTGCCATATGGTACCGTATGAAGGCACCCTGGTGATACCGGAAGTGCTTGAAAAAACCTGTGTTGGTTGTGGTGCCTGTGAGTTTGCCTGTCCAACTACTCCGTATAAAGCCATTTTTGTGAATGGGAATGCTGTTCACCAGGAAGCAGAAGAGCCGGTTGAAGAGGAATTGAAGATTCAGGAGACAGACGAATGGCCGTTTTGAATCCTGTGAGCGAATTCCCCGCTGCTTGCGGCGAGGAGCTTCAATCTACCTGATCCGCATGAACATCCTTTTCCAGCGGATTTTAGCAAGAAACTTTTTATCCTTATCCAGTGATAACCAGATTACTTTTGGTTTTCCAACAATGTGGTCTTCCGGGACAAAACCCCAGAAACGTGCATCCAGTGAATCGTGCCGGTTATCACCCATCATCCAGTAATAATTCATTTTAAAGGTGTATTCATCCGTCTCTTCTCCATTGATATAGATTTTCTCATCTTCAATCTTCAGTTCATTTTTTTCATACAGATGAATGATTCGCTTATACAATGAAATGTTTTTCATCGTAAGTTTTATTGTAGCTCCCTTCCTGGGGATCCAAATGGGACCAAAGTTGTCTTCATTCCAGCGATACGCGGTGTCGTGGGGGAAAATATACGAAACCTGTTCACCCGCTGGGCGTTCATGTTTTTCAAGGTTTCTTACATTCCGGAATGCTTTGATCTTTTCCAGGTTATCGTTGGTTAAGGGAACCATGTAGAGTGAGGTGGAGAAACTGTTTCGGTCGCTCCTGGCGATACCTAACCGTTCGAAGGCTTTGGGATTGATCGGGGTTCCGTCCGTTTCGATGTAGTAGTTAAACTGCTGGTATTTTGATTCTTTTTGGGGTTTACCATTCACAAAAAGATGACTATGAATGATTTCCAATGTATCACCCGGGATGCCGACGCACCGTTTAATATAGTTATCCCGTTTATCCACCGGCCGGTCGACAATCGTATACTGCTGCCATACCTGTACCCTGCCAAGCGCGTAGTATTGTTCATCCGACTTCAACGGTCCACCTGCGATCATGTCTCTTCTTTTAATCTCCTCCCCGGTACTTCTGACAATGGATTCATAACTCTGTTCCGTAGCTTCCAGACAAACCGTATCTCCCGCCGGGAAATTAAAAACAACGATATCATTATTCTTTATCTTACCATAACCGGCAAGTCTTTTATAGGGACGTTGGATCCATTCCAGGTATGATTTGGACTTTACAATGGGCAGGGTGTTCTGTGTAAAAGGGAAGGAGAGGGGTGTCATGGGTAAACGCGGGCCGTAACTTAATTTGCTGACAAACAAATGGTCTCCAATGAGGAGTGATTTCTCCATTGATCCGGTTGGAATCCGGAAATTTTGAAAGAAGAATATGTTGATAAAGGTGACAGCGATGACAGCAAAAATCAGGGCATCAAGCCATTCGATGAAAGTACTGTTGGGCCCGGTCCGTTTTTTCCAAAATGCCCAGTTCACCTTTTTACTGACATAAATATCAAATACAATGGCTAATCCGAACAATAACCAATAATTACCGACCCAAATGACCCAGAGGATATAAGCCGTAGCGGCGATGCCAAATTTGAAATACGGGTTTTTTAAAAACTTCATAGCTGATTCATTTGATTGGTAAATGTAGTAATCTTAACGAAAAAACTGGTTCCTGTGGTATTTTTTGTTCCGATGAAGAATCAGAATGGCAAGAG
This sequence comes from uncultured Rikenellaceae bacterium, assembly GCA_964481765.1. GTDB lineage: Bacteria > Bacteroidota > Bacteroidia > Bacteroidales > VadinHA17. The sequence continues at coordinate 22,889 of CAYZVJ010000026.1, forward strand.
GTCTTGCATACCGAACACCCCCTTTTTTCCGATCAGAAATCCTGCAGCCATCAGGGCGCCGATAGCAAAACCACGCCTGCTTTTTGCTGAATGGCGAATCTCCAGCGTGTCGAATTCCGAGCGATAAGATACGGTATGTATTCCGGGCACTTCATTTTCTCTTACAGACCGGATAGGAACCACCCCTTCACGATGTTCACCTGCCGGTTCCCATCGATCTTTCTGATCCAGCAAGGGTATCATTTCATTGGCAAGGGTGATGGCTGTACCACTTGGAGCATCGAGTTTCTGGAGGTGGTGGACCTCCTCAATAAAAACATGATATTCCGGAAAACGGTTCATGATTGCAGCCAGGTACCTGTTTATACTGAACAGTATGTTGACACCCACGCTGTAATTTGAAGCATAAAAAAATGCCTGTTTTGTCTGCCGGCAATGATCAGCTACTTCATCAAAATGATCTATCCAGCCGGTGGTTCCGGATACAACACCAACCCCACCATCAAAGCAGGAGATAATATTATCAGGAGCAGCCGCCGGTGTGGTGAATTCAAAAACGACATCCACCTTCTTAAGGTTTTTTGGGTTCAGGTCATTCCGGTTTTCCAGGTCGATGATCAGGTTCACCTGATGACCTCTTTCAATGGCCAGCTTTTTAATTTCCTGACCTGTTTTTCCAAAGCCAATAATTCCAATTCTCATCGGCGTAAGGTTTGTGTGGGTTGAACTTTGAGAATTGACGTTACTTCACCTCCTTAACATTCTCTACGATGGCTTCAAATGCCTTGGGATGATTCATGGCAAGGTCTGCCAGTACTTTCTTGTTCAGGGTGATGCCTTTTTTATTCACTTTCCCGATAAATTCGGAGTATGACATGTCGTACTGCCGGGCAGCGGCATTAATCCGCTGGATCCATAATGATCTGAAATTTCTTTTTTTCTTTCTTCTGTCGCGGTAAGCATAGGATAATCCCTTATCCAGGGCATTTTTAGCAACGGAATAAACATTGCTTCTGGCTCCAAAATATCCTTTGGTTTGTTTCAGGACCTTTCTCCTTCTTCTTCTTGAAGCAACTGAATGGGTGGCTCTTGGCATGATTTCTTACTTTTTGAATGGTTAGCGGTCGGTTTATCGACACTTTGAAGCTAATTCATTCTGTTAACTGATAATTATTCGTTCAAACAGGAGGGATAGATTATTTTATCGCCAATAAAAGTTTGATGTTTTTTTCATCGGTTTTATCTACGGTTCCGTAGTAAGTCAGGTTCCTTTTTCTCTTGGTTGACTTTTTGGTAAGGATATGACTCTTATATGCGTGTTTTCTCTTAATCTTTCCCGTACCGGTGAGTTTGAATCTCTTTTTTGCACCGGGGTTTGTTCTCATTTTTGGCATTGCATAACCGTTTTAATAAACAACATTAATTTTTTTTCTTTCCCAATAATTTTGGGGAGAAGAACATGATCATCCGCTTTCCTTCCAGTTTGGGTAATTGTTCAACTTTCCCATATTCTTCAAGGTCTTGTGCCAGCCGCAGCAACAATATTTCGCCTTTCTCTTTGAAGAGAATTGATCTTCCTTTAAAGAACACAAAGGCTTTCACCTTTGCTCCATCTTCCAGGAATTTGATGGCATGTTTTAGCTTAAAGTTATAATCATGATCATCCGTGTTCGGTCCAAAGCGGATCTCTTTCACTACGATCTTTGTGGCTTTGGCTTTTAACTCTTTCTGTTTCTTCTTCTGATGATACAGAAACTTTTGATAATCAATTATTTTACATACTGGTGGATCTGCATTTGGTGAAATTTCCACAAGGTCGAGATCCAGTTCATCCGCCAGGCGAATGGCTTCATTGATGGAATAAATTCCCGGATCATCAATATTATCACCCACCAGTCTGACTTTACTTGCACGGATGTATTGATTAATCCTGTGTTTCGGGGGTTCTTTTCTCCACGGCCCCCTCCGAAAATCTGCTCCAGCTATAGCGTAATCCTCCTATATTTGTTAGACATTATTTACTGATCGATAAAATCGATCTGTTTTTTCACCTCTTCTTTAATCCGGCTGACAAAATCCGGAAGCTTCATGACGCCCTGGTCTCCTTCTCCCTGTTTCCTGACGGATACTGTTTCGTTTTCGGCCTCTTTTTCTCCCACGATAAGCAGGTATGGGATCTTTCTTAACTCATTATCCCTTATCTTTTTACCTATCTTTTCGTTCCGGTCGTCAATCAGAGTGCGAATATCGGAATTATTTAGAAGATTCAAAACTTTTTTTGCATAATCGTTGTGTTTTTCGCTGATTGGGAGGACGATTGCCTGATCCGGTGTAAGCCAGAGGGGAAATTTCCCCATTGTATGTTCAATCAGCACAGCAACAAACCGCTCGAGGGATCCGAAGGGTGCCCGGTGTATCATAACTGGCCGGTGTTTCTTATCATCCGCACCGATATACTCCAGATCAAACCGGTCGGGCAGGTTATAATCAACCTGGATGGTTCCAAGCTGCCATTGTCGCCCCAGGGCATCTTTCACCATAAAATCCAGTTTGGGTCCGTAAAATGCTGCTTCTCCCTTTTCAACGGTAAAATCGAGTCCCTTTTCCTCGCAGGCTTCCAGGATCGCTTTTTCCGATTTATCCCAATTCTCATCTGTTCCAATATACTTCTCTTTGTCTTCCGGATCACGCAACGAAACCTGGGTAACAAAATCACTAAAATCAAGTGCTTTGAAGATGATGAATACGATATCGATCACCTTGATAAATTCTTCCTTCAGCTGATCCGGCCTGCAAAAGATGTGGGCATCGTCTTGCGTGAAACCGCGAACACGGGTTAATCCATGCAATTCTCCACTCTGTTCATACCGGTAGACTGTTCCAAACTCAGCCAGCCTGACGGGCAGGTCCTTGTAGGAGCGGGGTTTACTCTTGTATATTTCACAATGGTGGGGACAGTTCATCGGTTTTAACAGGAATTCTTCATTTTCATCCGGTGTAAGGATGGGTTTAAACGAATCTTTTCCATATTTATCATAATGTCCGGAAGTTACCCATAGCTCCTTTAAGCCAATATGGGGAGTTATGACCGGTTCGTACCCGTATTTCACCTGAACCATCTTGAGAAAATTCTCGAGCCGTTCCCTCAGCTGTGCCCCCCTGGGTAGCCAAAGCGGAAGTCCCTGTCCAACTTTTTGGCTGAAGGTAAACAGTTCCATTTCTTTACCAATCCTCCGGTGATCCCGCTTTTTTGCCTCTTCTATCATCAAGAGGAATTCATCCAGCATGTTCTGCTTTGGGAAGGTGATCCCGTAGATCCGTGTCAACTGCTTCCGTGTTTCGTCACCCCGCCAGTAAGCACCCGCCACACTGAGCAGTTTAATCGCTTTGATGGGCTCAGCAGTAGGAAGATGAGGCCCTTTGCAAAGATCCGTAAAACTGCCCTGTTTGTATAATGTGATAGTTCCATCCTCCAGCTCACTGATTAACTCCACTTTGTATTCATCACCCTTCTTTGAAAATAGCTCCAGTGCCTCTTTTTTGCTTACTTCCTGACGCAGATAGGGATTTTTCTGCCGGGCAAGTTCCTTCATTTTATCCTCAATCTTCCCCAGATCACCATCGGTTATTACCACGCCATCTCCAGGATCAACATCATAGTAAAACCCGTTTTCAATGGCTGGTCCTATACCAAATTTTATTCCCGGGTAGATCGCTTCGAGGGCTTCAGCCATCAGGTGGGCGGAAGAGTGCCAGAATGCATGTTTCCCTTCCGGATCTTCCCATTTGTGGAGGAAAATAGCAGCATCATTCAGGATAGGCCGGTTGATATCCCATACTTCACCATTGACAGTGATAGCCAGGACTTCCCTGGCAAGCTGCCCGCTGATGCTCTTTGCAATCTCCAGGCCATTCACCCCTTCACGGTACTCTTTTACAGATTTGTCGGGGAATGTGATTTTTATCATACACTAATCAATCAATTAAAAAAACAGAGTGCAAAGATAAGGATTAATAGATTGTTGACAAATATCAGGTATGGCACCAAATTTGTTTTATTTTTGTTGTACTAAAACATTGAACCATGAAAAAGACAGGAATCCTATTCATCATCCTGATCGCTGCACTCTCTTCCTGTGATGTGGAACCATACGCAAGTTTCAGTGTTTCGGAGGATGCAGTTGATATCCAGGAGTATGTGTATTTTACCAACCGATCCAAAGACTCAAAATATTATGAATGGAACTTTGGTGACGGAACTTCATCCACAGCCGCTAATCCCGCTCATAAATACACCCGGTCAGGGGACTATACCGTTACCCTGACAGCGATCTCAAAAGATAACGTCATTGACCGGGCATACAAGGATATTTTAGTCTATTTCCCGCCGCTTGAGATCCTTGTCCTGGAATGGTACGAAGAATATCCGGTTGAGGGTGCCAGTGTATGGCTATATGCCACCTATGATGACTGGCTGACCCACAGCGATGCCTATATCCTGGCAGACGGGTATACCGATAGCGAGGGCTGGGTTGTATTTCCTGATGTGGGCTCCTATGTGTACTATGTGGATGTCTGGGAAGAATACCATGATAATTATACCCTTGCTGAGGAAGACATCGATTTTATCCGTACACCCCAATTGGTGAATGATGACTTCAATGTATTTGTCGCCTGGGTCGATTATTATCCGGAAGGGAAGAAAGGAGTTGAAAGGGACGCAACACGGCAGCTGAAAATCGGGGTAAAACGCTCTGCAGACCAGAAGAACATCGAGGTCGAAAGAGAACGAAAATAATGCAACCCTTCGTCAGACGACTTTACTAATCACCTGCAGCTATTGTAACTCATTGGTCAGGGGATTTCAATCCGACCAGTAAGAAATTCCGAATTCATTGATTTTAAACTCACCGGGTGACTCCAGGTCACCCGGTGAGTCAGATATTAACGGGTAGCGATCGCTTCCATCTCAACCTGAAAACCATAATGCAGCTCTTTTGTCGGGACGACAGCCCTGGCCGGACGGTGATCCTTGAAAAATTCACAGTATACCGCATTTAATCGTCCCCAGAGGGATATATCAGAAATATATACCGTGACTTTTAACACCCGATCCAGGGAACTGCCGGCAGCCTCCAGTATGGCTTGCAGGTTGGTTAACACCTGCCGGGTCTGTTCCTCAATTGAGGTAACAACTCTTTCTCCTGATTCAGGATTAACCGGTAACTGACCGGAAACAAAAACCAGGTCGTTATGGACAATAGCCTGGGAATAATGACCTGCAGGTTCCGGTGCCTTCTTCGTTGATATGAATTCCATATTGTTTTCGGTTAGGTTTATTTTTTTCTTACTGTTTTTGGCCCGGTGTTTTTTTTCCATGCGCATCCACCAGAATGTGGGTGTTAATGTAAAATTTCTTCAACAATTGATACAAACATCATCACACCCGGTTCAATCAAATCATCCGGGAAATTGTAATCCGGATTGTGCAGAGCCGGCCACTTTTCCCCAGCACCCATACCAAACATGGCGCCCCGGTATTTTTCGGTAAAGAGACCAAAGTCCTCGCCCCATGTTAGTGGTTCCTCTTTTTTAACAAAATTCAGGTGGTTAGCGGTGGCCGCCTTGCGGATGATCGCAAATGCATCGGGGTGATTCCTGTTTGTCCTGAAGGGTTCACTCCATGTTAAATGGAGATCCAATCCCCTCTGTTCCTTTACTATTTTGCCTGCTCTCTCTTCAATTTCATTCTTTTTTTGTTCCAGAAATGAATTGTCCCAGGTCCTTAACGTATAGGTTACAAATGCATGCCCGGCAGACGTTCCCAATGCCTTTTTGCCTAACCTGATCTGGACCGGGGTAGCTAAGAAGAAGTTCGTCTTGTATTTGTCCGGTTCCTCCATCTCACTCAAAAAGGTAATGATTTTAGCTAATGTTACTGCAGGATTAATGCCTTTATCAGGTTCACCGGCATGGCTTGTCTTGCCCGATAGTTCAATCGTGATGCTTTCAACGGATGGGGTGAAGTTTCCTGCCCTGCAAATTAAATCATTACGATGGTATCCGGGCATGTTATGCATTGAGAAAGCATATTCCACAGGGTAGTTGTTCAGGAAACCGGAATCCAGCACTGCCTTTGCTCCACTGCCTGTCTCTTCTGCAGATTGAAAGAGCAAAAGGACTTTGCCCTTACCCGGAGGATTTTTGAGAAGGTGTTGTGCAAATCCCAGCATGATTGCCATGTGTCCATCGTGACCGCAGGCATGTGAAATCCCTGGATTCTGTGATCGATAACCTGTACGTCTTATCTCCTCGATTGGAAGGGCATCCAGCTCACACCGGAAAAGTATCGCCGGACCTTCCTTTTTTCCGGCTATTTCAGCCACGAGCGAATGGTGGGAAATGTTCCGGTAGATCGTTCTGATACCAAGATCTTTCAGGTAATCGGCAATAAACTGGCTGGTTTTTGATTCCCGGCCGGATAATTCCGGATGAGCATGCAAATGGTGCCGGATCTTTATTAATTCAGTCATGAGATGGTGACCCATTCAATGGATGTGATGTTAATTTTTAAAAATTCTAATTAACGACAATAAGTTAACATATAAATCCTGAAAAAATGAATTTTATCGATAAGATATTATCTTAGGAGCCAATATACCAACCTGGATTTCTTTTTTCTTGTATATGAACCCTGTGTATCCATTACCGGCCAGAAAATATGTAATTATCCTGTTCCTCCTTTCCAGCTTTCCATCCCTTCATTGCCAGGATAGTGTGAATCTTCCTGAACAGGAAAATGAATGGATCTCTGATTTCTATGAAGAAAACGAACAATGCTTCAGGTGCCATGAAACAGGAATTACCCCATCTGAAGGATTTCCGGAAGATACCATTGATTACCTGAGAAGACACGGTATGCTAATAGACCGTGAAGCATTTTATAAATCCAATCACAGGTCTTTTGCATGCGATCAGTGTCATTTTGATGATGAAACGGACATTCGGATATTAGCCCGCGAAGGGGAATTCACCTGTTTGAATTGTCATGGATTCGATCCCGCTAATGATCAATACCCTTTTGCACAAATAGCAGAGGAGTATGGCAGTAGTGTTCATGCCACGAACAGGAGCATTGGATTTTCTTGCTGGAAATGCCATAACCCGCACTCCTACCGGAGTGTTAACGATACAAACCTTGACTTAACTGAAGCTGTTGTCTATCACAATGCCATTTGCCTTGATTGTCATTCAAAACGGATACGGGATTCTTCCAATAGTAGAAATGGTGGCAATAAGGAATTCCAGAATCATGACTGGTTGCCAAATCAAACAATCCATCTCTCCATGGTGAAATGCATTGAGTGCCATACACCGGTCGATAACGGTATAGCTCTGACTCATCTTGTTTTGCCAGGTGAACAGTCCGAAATGCGCTGTGTTGAATGTCATTCACAGGAACCAAGATTATTAGCAATCCTGAATAATTTTCATGCAAAGGGACAGAGATCAAAAAAAGGATTTTATAATAGTGCCCTGTCGGGAGAATTGAGTATTCTTGGAACTGCTGGTACTGATAATCTGAATACGATCAGCATTGTAATTTTTTTGCTAACCCTTTTTGGAATTGTAATCCATATATATTTCAGAATCAGGGTAAAAAGAATGAAATAATCAAATAGAAATCAATGTACTTATATCCCAGGTGGATCCGGTTGTGGCATTTGTTGAATGCAGTAATCTGTCTGCTGATGATCATTACCGGTATAGTTATGCAATACACAGAGCAGGTAATGTATCCTTCCAGGGTTGTCAGGGTGCACATTACCGGTGGAATACTGTTATGTATCAGCTACGTGTTATTCGTTATCGGGAACCTGGTATCTTCCAACCGGAAACACTACAGAATACGATTCAAGGGACTTATGGGCAGGATTGGAAAACAGGTACATTATTATACCATCGGCCTGTTTAAAGGGGATAACAACCCTTTCACAGTTACCGGTGAAGAGAAGTTTAATCCTTTGCAGAAAATCTTTTATGTCATTATCATGTACCTCTTTGTTCCCCTGGTTATCATTACAGGCTGGGATATGATGTTTCCCGGATTTTTCCCCACTATAATTATTGGGAGTATGGGATTAATTTTATCGGATGTGATCCACATTATTTCGGGTTTTATTATCTCGCTGTTCATGGTTATTCACATCTACCTTTGTACCCTGGGTCCAACACCGGGGCGTCTGTTCATGAGTATTTTTTCAGGGTACTACACCGGTGAAGAATGAGTCTTATTCGTCAGACAAACTTCAAGCCGTCTGACGAATTCAATGCTCGCCTTAAATTTGATTACACTTTTATTAATTCAGTATATTTGCCGCATTGATTTTTTTACAAACTATTGATGAAGGATGAAAAGAAAATGGAATAGTAAATGCCTTTTTTTTATGGTAGTGTTGGCAATTTTCCTGTTTCCGGTGATTGCTTTTTCACAGCAGGAACAGCCCAAACCATGGGAAGTTCCTGATGAGTATAGAAACATGGAAAATCCCGTAAAAAAGGATAGTGTATCGATTGAGATCGGAAAAGGCAAATATAACCTGAACTGTTCGTTTTGTCATGGAAGGACCGGACTGGGAGATGGCATTAAGGGAAAACAGTTGAAAACCTTTCCGGGTGATTTTTCGGGCAAGGTGTACCAGTCACAGACTGACGGGGAACATTTCTACAAAACGAAGTTTGGAAGAGGGGAGATGCCGGCGTATGAGAAAACGCTTACGGATGAGGATATCTGGCACATCGTAAATTACATGAGGACATTCAGGAAAGAGTGAATTGTTATGCCGAAGGCCCGCGGGAAAAGTTAAAAGTTATGCCATAGGCATCCCTTCGGGAAAAGTTAAAAGTTAATAGGGTTAACTATTAACAAAAAACCCGCAATTTCTTTGCGAATAAATAGGGACAGCTACCTATTTAAAATTCGTAAGTAATTTTAAAATAGTACAAATAACAATTAACTTATCAACCTTTTACACACAAACGCCGCAGCGTTTTTTGCTGCGGCGTTTGTGCCCAGAACAAGATTCGAACTTGCACACCCTAAACGGGCACCAGCCCCTCAAGCTGGCGTGTCTACCAATTCCACCACCTGGGCGGGTAAAGTTAAAAGTTAATGGAGTAGATTCTTTCGACTATTAACAATTAACGAATAACCTTTAACTTTTTTCTTAACATTTGTGCCCAGAACAGGACTCGAACCTGCACGGTATTGCTACCACTGGTCCCTGAAACCAGCGCGTCTACCAATTTCGCCATCTGGGCTTGTCTAAAATGTTATCGTAAAGGACGTATTGGTCAGCTTTGAAAACTCAAACGAACGTTTCTTAAACGGTTTACAAAAGTATAAAAAAATCAAATATGATAAAACCTGCTATTTAATATTCAGCTTGGACCGGTATTTCAGATGATATCTTTACCCCGGGCTGAAGCCCGCGGCTACATATCTATCGTCCCTACAGGACTTGCAATAGTCCACCTCCCAACATTTGATAAGATTATGCCCATTTCATACCTGAATATACATTGCTCAATAACAGTTATTCCAACTTTTGCAAACAAAATAAGTTGTAACATTGTTACTTTTAATAAATAATCAAGAAACTAAACAAACAAACCCATACACCCATGAAGAAGTACTTATCCATTGCAGATTTCCTGGTTATTGCCATAACTTTTCTTCTCTTTGCGGTTGCCTTATTTGTTAAAGGTATTACCCATGATCTATTGCTGGAGGCAGGAGTATTGTTGGTATCGGTAAAAATAATCATGATGAATTATAAAAACACATTATCTGTCAATAGAATGTTAAAAGAGTTGAATGATATCAAGAATACCTTGTCGGAAATAAAAGATAAATAGAGTGTTATTTATACACAACATGCCGCACTATACAAATTTATAGTGTGACTATGAGTATTACGTAAAACAGGGAGGGAAGATAAATCGTTATTGTTACCAATTAACAGCACCTTTCCCTGCTTAACCGTTGATTCCTGTTCTTCAACATTACCCCGTGATATTGACAATCAGAATATATACCGTACATTTGAGCAAAACCAAACCTGTTGAATCATGAAAAAATTAACAATTTTTACCCTTTTGTTGCTCCTCTCCAGCATGTTCAATGCTTGTGAAGAGGAAGAGAATAACCTGCTCCTTGGAAAATGGAGTTTTGTGGTCTACACGTATGAAATATATGAAGGTACAACCCTCGTGGATTCAGGAACCGCAACGGATGCCCCATTTCTCTATCTGGAATTTTTTAAAGGAGGTACCGGAACCGTTTATTTTGATGAAGTCGAAACCGAAACATTTACCTGGGAAAAAAATGGAAAGAAAGTCCTGGTGAATGAGGGAACCGTGGATGAGCAAAACATAACCATTGTAACACTTACCAAATCTATTCTTGTGTTTACACAAAGCATGACCATGGAGGAAGGAGAGACAACGTACACTGTAAACCAAACTATTACGATGACCAAGGCGGATTAGCAGGGAATAATGCAAAAAAAACCGCAGGAAACTGCGGTTTTTTTTGTTGTTAAGGATTGATAAGTTATTGGTTAATTGGTTATTAATAAATGATCTGAACAATGTTTTTCGATATAACTCACTGATAATGATTTATTAAAAAAATTTCCTATATTTGATTGTAACTAAGCCTGTATATCATGAAAAAACTGGCAATTTTTACTGTTGTATTGCTCCTCTTCAGCATGTTCAATGCCTGTGAAGAGGAAGAGAAGAACCTGCTTCTGGGGAAATGGGCTTTTGTGAGTTTATCATGGATCGAATATGAAGATGGTGTTCAGGTTGATTCAGGATCATCCACTCAAAGTGATATCCTCTACCTGGAGTTCTTTAAAGGGGGTATAGGATGTGTTTATTTCAGTGAAGTTGAATACGATACCTTTATATGGGAAAAGGATGGTAAAACACTTATTGTTAATGAGGGTACCGTGGATGAACAGGAAATAACGATCATTACACTTACAAAAAGTACCCTGGTATTTGAGATGACTGTGTATGAAAATATCTTTTATTATTCGGTTCAAACAATGACAATGAGCAAAGTTGATGAGTAACAAAGGGACTGTCTTCTATGTTGAGATTCTGATCCGCCGATGGCGGACAGAATGACTATCTTTGAGATTTTTGATATAGCTCCTATTCAGCATGTTCAATGCCTGTGAAGAGGAAGAGAAAAACCTGCTTCTTGGCAAATGGTTGCTTGAGCTTGTTTACTATGAGTATTATGAGGATGATTTATTGGTCGATTCAGGAATGACTAGTTATTATGGATTCAAATACCTGGAATTTTTTAAGGGTGGTGAAGGGAAAG
>CAYZVJ010000027.1:0-23481 GCA_964481765.1 uncultured Rikenellaceae bacterium
GTGCTGAGACATAAAGAGAATTCCGTTGAATGAGTTCTTTGCATGTTTGAACATTCTGGATGATTGAATCCAGAAGAAGTATCTGCCGGTCAATCCGCTCTATTCCCTTGAAATGCAAGAGTTCCTTCCAAATATTATTTTCCTGATTCACCTTGTGAATGAATCCCTCAACATCATTTGTTTCAAAAATAAATGCGGCATCCACGGGTACCGCTCTCAAAGCATCCAGGGCGTCATCATTGGATCTGTTCAACAAAAAGTAACCAACGATAATGAGTGCTATTACAAGGGCTGAACCGGATACAGCATAGAGCGTTTTAGACATGACAGATAGAAAAATTGCAGTATTTCACCAAATTTAGAAAATTAATTTCATACCTGAAAAGAAACAGAAATTAGCGTGCTTTTTTTAATTTAGTATTATCTATACGTGATCAACAATCCCAATCATTGAAAAAAAAAGTCATATATTTTTTCGTTCTCACATTATCCTGCTTCTTTTCAACTCTTCTACCCGTTCACTCTTCTCAACAGGAAGAAGGAATGGAACTCAGGATTAGAAAACCATCATCCGGTTCCATTCTCAATTTTTCTGGTGATCACCAGACTCAATCGGTCAATTTAAAAACTGAAAGACCGATCAGGGTTCGGTTATCCGATACAAACAATCAGGGAATAATCAACGTTCCTGTCTATTTCCAGCTGATTTCCGGACCGGATAAATCAGAAGGTTTTTATATTCATTCCCCGGTAGCATACACAGACAGTATGGGATTAGCTTCAACTTATGTTACTCTGGGTTCCGGAGAGGGTAGCTACCTTATATCAGCAAAGATCAGGGGCGATTACATGGAAAATATCCTGATCTATACAATCCATGCCAGAAAAACCAGCTGGGTTATTGTATTGGTGATTGGTTTAATTGGTGGACTGGGATTGTTTTTGCTGGGTATGAAAATGTTAAGTGACGGAATGCAGCAAGCTGCAGGGAACAACATGCGGACACTCCTGAGTAAATTGACCCATAACCGTTTCCTGGCGGTTTCCGTTGGAGCTTTTGTGACAATGATCATTCAAAGCAGCAGTGCCACTTCGGTGATGCTGGTCAGTTTCGTGCAATCCGGACTAATGACCTTTGCACAAACCCTGGGGATTATTCTTGGCGCTGATATAGGTACCACCATAACGGCTCAGTTAATTGCATTTAAGCTAACCGATTACTCTCTGTTAATGGTCGGGATTGGTTTTGTAATTCAGTTTTTCTCAAAAAAAGATAACATAAGAAACATCGGTAAAACGATCCTGGGGTTTGGCATCCTCTTTTTCGGCATGCACATCATGTCCGAATCGATGTATCCGCTTCGATCGTATGAACCGTTCATTGAATCATTATTGAAACTGGAAAATCCGTTGCTTGGCATTCTGATCGGGACAGTTTTTACGGCACTGATTCAAAGCAGCAGTGCTTTTGTGGGGATTTTGATCGTTTTATCCACACAAGGGCTTTTAAGCCTTGAAGCTGCTATTCCTTTGCTGCTGGGAGCAAACCTGGGCACAGCGATCACAGCCATTCTGGCAAGTATCAATACCAACAGGGAAGCAAGGAAGGTAGCGCTGGCCCATACGGTTTTTAAAATCATTGGAGTGCTTCTATTCTTCTGGTGGATTCCTTTCTTTGCCCAGGTCATTGTAACCATTTCTCCAAAAGGCACTCCGGGCCTGGCTGAAATTCCACACCTTGCAGAGGTGCTTCCACGCCAGATTGCCAATGCCCATACGCTGTTCAATGTTGCACTTACCATTACCATGTTGCCCTTCACCAAAGCATTTGCCAGGTTTGTCGATAAAATTTTTCCATACCATACCGCTCCAGTTAAAGAGGTCTTCAAATTGAAATTCCTGGATGAAAGGAATATTCCAACTCCTGCATTGGCCCTTAATCTCGCCAAACAGGAGGTGATCCGTATGGGATACAATACCCGGGAAATGGTGAGTGATATCGTGCTACCCTTTTTTACAAAAGATACTACGGTAATAAAGAACATCGAGTCGAAAGAGAAAAAAGTGGATTTCCTGCGAGATGAAATCAACTCATACATAATGAAGATCACCCGTAAAGATATTCCAGAAGACAGAATTCAGGAGGCGTTCCAGATCATGTATACCGTGAAGGAATTTGAACAGATAGCAGATATCATTTCCAAAAGCCTGATAAAAAAAGCATTGGAATGGACTGAAAGCAAACTGGAATTTTCCAGCGAAGGGAAGCAGGAACTGATGGATTATCATCAACGGACATTAAAGCAGATCAACAGGGCAATTGAGGTGTTCCGGCAAGTGAATTTACAGAAAGCTCAGGAGATGAAAGAGAAGTATAAAAAGTATCGAAGCCTTGCGATTGAAATGGAAAGGCATCATTATAGCCGGTTGAAAAACGATGTGGTTAAATCGATCGAGAGCAGTGAGGTCCACCTTGAACTGATGAGCAGCCTGAAGGTCATCACCAGCCATGCTACAAACATTGCGCGGATCCTCCTTGAATGGACAAATAATGCGCAACAGGATCCTGAGAAAAATCAAAATACGCGATAACTGAATAAAGAAATTAGGATATTTTTAAAGTCAATATATTACTATTCCGGATAACCTTTACGATCATGCACAGCATCATTCTTAAATCAACCATTCTACTACTCTGGTTACAGGTAACAAACCACCCATGTGTGGGCGATACATTTTCCATTGGAGAATTTGAGGAAGATACCCTTATCGGGCCTTCTGAAGGAGCACTGGTGATTGTGGGCGGAGCTATGAGGGATTCTACCATTGCCCTGACATTTATTGAATTGGCAGGAGGAATGGATGCCCCGATGGTTGTTATACCCACAGCCAGCGGACAGGAAGATCCTGACCCTGAAAGGGTAACCCGCTTTCTTACACGCCTGGGTGCAACCAATGTCAGGATGGTTCATACGACAGATCCCACTATAGCTGACACAAAAGAATTCGTAAAACCGATCAGGGAAGCCCGTGGGGTCTGGTTTGGCGGTGGCAGACAATGGAGAATTGTGGATGCCTACGGAGGAACACTCGCTGAAACTGAATTCCGAAAGGTGCTTGAGCGCGGGGGTGTGATTGGAGGAAGCTCTGCCGGTGCAACCATCCAGGGAAGCTATCTGGCAAGGGGTGATACCAAAGCAAACACCATCATGATGGGGGATCATGAAAGAGGATTTGACTACCTGAAAAAATCAGCCATCTGCATTTAACCCTTTTTAAAGCATCTATGTCCAATCATAGCAACGATACCATACCACATCCAACCGGAAAGAAACATAGCGCCATGAAGGAAGCAACGATGGGGAATTTCACATCCATTATCTGGGATTGGAATGGTACTCTGCTGGACGATGTGGATATTTGCATAGAATCCATTAATTTTTCACTCGGAAAAAGGAATCTGCCACTGCTTATAAAAGAAAAATACCGTGAGATCTTTACCTTTCCCGTGATTGAATATTATAAAAAGGCCGGATTCGATTTTTCGAAAAATTCGTTTGACGAATTATCGCACGAATTCATAGGACACTATCTTGAGAAACTGAAGGGTATAAGTCTCTTTCAGGATGTGGAGAATATTCTCCATGCATTTGATAAAAAGGGTTACCGTCAATTCATTCTCTCCGCGATGGAACAAACAACCCTGATGGATTCAGTCAGGCAATTCAACATTCAGAATTATTTCATTAAAATCCAGGGAACCGGCGATATCTATGCCTACGGAAAACTCCACAACGCAAAAATCCTGATGGAAACATCCGGGTTGGATCCAGCCACCACCTGCCTGATCGGAGACACCTTACACGACCTTGAAGTTGCGAATCAGCTCAAATGCCGTTGCCTGTTAATATCCTCCGGGCATCAATCTCACATGCGGCTTGAAAAAGAATACCACTTTGTGGTACACACGATTAAAGAGGTGCTAACCTTCTGCAAATAGCCTTTCAGCTATTGAATTCTAACGTATTATGGTGGGTCAGCAGAATTAAATGACCTGCGGATAGTGTATCTGTATATTTTTGGCATCAATTTTGCACCACTGTTTACAACAGGCAATCTTAACATATACTTGAAAAAATTTTCAGGGCAGCCAGGTGAATAACCTGGCTTTATTTTATTATCCGTTTAGACAAAGGGTTTGAACCCGATGATTTCACGTACTTCTCTGAGTGTTTTTGAGGCACTTTCCCTGGCTTTTTCAGCTCCTTCACGGACGACCCTTGAAAGATAGGATTCGTCTTTGCTGATTGCCAGGATCTTTTCACGGATGGGTGTAGTAAATGTTATAATGTCTTCAGCTAATTGCTTTTTCATCTCTCCATACTGTATTTCACACCGGTTATATTGATCGGTAAAATGGGTCAGTATATCGGTATCAGAGATGACCTCCATCAGGGCAAAAAGATTCTGTACCGGTTCGCTCATTTTCTGGTTCTCTTTTGTGGGCCCTTTATCGGTAACTGCCTTCATCACTTTTTTTCTGATTGATTCCGGTTTTTCTGCGAGAAAAATCCCATTCCCTTCCGATTTACCCATTTTACCGGTTCCGTCCAGCCCCGGAATCTTTATCAATGCCTCCCCAAAATTATAGGGTAACGGTTCAGGAAAATAATCCACCTTATACATGTGATTAAACCGCTTTGCAAACCTTCTTGTCATTTCAAGATTCTGTTCCTGGTCTTTGCCCACAGGGACCTTGGCAGCTTTATGAATGATAATATCTGCAGCCATCAATACCGGATAGGTCAATAAACCTGCATTCACATTATCGGGCTGTAACCTGACCTTCTCCTTGAATGTAGTTGTTCTTTCAAGCTCTCCGATATAGGCAATCATATTCATCAATAAATACAATTCGGTAACCTGCGGAAGGTCACTCTGCAAGTATACCGTAGCAATTTCAGGATCAATACCACATGCAAGGTACTCTGACAATACCTGCCGGACGTTATCGTGCAGATTTTCGGGTGTGGGATGGGTCGTCAGAGAATGAAAATCTGCAATGAAGAAGAAGCACTGATTTTCTGTCTGCATTTTAACAAAATTTCGGATCGCTCCAAAATAATTTCCCAGGTGAAGATTCCCTGTTGATCGTATGCCGCTGACTACAATATCCATAAGATGGCAACGTTAGGTTATATGACCGATGTAGAGCTTTCCCTCTATGGGCAGTCCTCCATTCAGTGCAAAGCTAAAAAATTTCTTAAAACCCCCGATAAAGTATTACCTTTACTCCATCTATCTGATTTTTATCGTAACCATGGAATCAACACGGCAAAAAAAGGTAGCCAGGCTCGTACAGAAAGAGTTAGGAAATTATTTTCAACGAGGATCTTCTTCGCTCTCACCGGGTAGGATTATCACGGTAACGGTGGTCAGGATCAGCCCCGACCTATCTCTTGCAAAAGTCTATCTCAGCATTTTCCCATCGGACAATATACAGGAGGTTCTTCAAACCATTTTGGATAATCGAAAGATTATCCGCCATGAACTGGGGAAAAAAATCAGGCATCAACTCCGTGTTGTTCCTGAACTGACCTTTTTCGTGGATGATACCCTGGACTATGTTGATAGCATTGAAGAATTATTAAAAAAGTAAGAACAAACACCGTAAATCAAATAGATGCGCTAAAAAGCATTTTAATTCAGCCTTAGCCTTCTTCGTCTGCCGAAGCCTTGGCGAAGGCAGAAGTTTTATCATTCATGCAATACGATCCCATAAAAAAAAGAATCGGTCAAATTGTTAACCGCTCTGTGGTTAGCCGCATACTCTTTTATAAATTTTTAGATATCCTGTTGTTACGAGCCTGGTATATCAAACGGGAAATTCGCTATTTCAAACACAAAACAGGAAATGAAGCAGATATTCTTGATGCCGGCGCCGGGTTCGGACAATATAGCTATTTCATGTCGTCCCTCTCTAAAAACTGGAGAATAACGGCAGTAGAATTAAAATCCGAAGAGGTTGATGCATGTAACCGGTTTTTTTCAACAATTCAGCACCCCCAGCGTACTTTTTTTGAAGGGGCCAATTTGCTGACTTACAAGAAACAAGAGGGGTTTGATCTGATCCTTTCAGTTGATGTAATGGAACACATTTTAGAGGATGACCGGGTGTTTGAGAATTTTTATTACTCATTGAAACCGGGAGGGATACTGCTTATCTCAACACCCTCTGATCAGGGAGGATCAAACGTCCAGCATGAACAGGATGAATCGTTTATCGATGAACACGTAAGGGATGGTTACAATAAAGATGAACTGACCCAAAAGCTCCGTATGATAGGTTTTTCAAGAATTGATATCAACTATTCCTATGGCTGTCCGGGAAAACTTTCCTGGAAATTATCCATGAAATATCCCATCCTCATGTTAAATAAATCTAACGTTTTTTTCTTAATACTTCCTTTCTATTACCTGCTAACACTACCAATATCACTTTGTTTTAATCTAATCGATGTTAATAAAAAACAACAAACTGGTACAGGATTGATTGTAAAAGCTTGGAAATAATTTTACTTTTGGCGAAATTTTACACTCTTTTATTGGAAAGTCTCTGTAGTTTAATGACAGAACGCCTTGTCCAGTCCGGACAGGGTAGTGCCGGTTAAAGTCCTGGTCAGAGACTTTCCTCTTATTTTTTTACCTTTACACAAAGGATAAAAAATCATGCTTTGAACTTCCCTTTCTATATCGCCAGAAGGTATCTGTTTGCGAAAAAAACCAGGCATGCAATCAATATCATTTCAGGTATTTCTGTCGGTGGAGTGACCATTGGTACAATGGCCCTGATCATTATTCTGTCGGCTTTTAATGGACTTGATAACCTGGTTCGCTCCCTGTTCAATACGTTTGATCCGGATTTGAAAATAACCGTCGCCGAAGGTAAGACGTTTTCATCGGAACAGGAGAACATAAAAAAACTGAAAGCGCATGAGGGAATTCTGTATCTGTCAGAAGTCATTGAAGAAAATGCACTTCTTTGCTATGGGGAAAAACAGTACATCGCAACAATCAAAGGTGTGGGTGATGATTTTGTTAAAATGAGTGGGATAGACAGTATGGTTTATGATGGTGAATTCCTCCTGAAAGACCAGAAAAATAGCTATGCAATCGTTGGACAGGGAATTGCCAGTACCCTGTCAATGGGGCTGAGTTTCATAACACCAATTCAGATTTACGTCCCGAAAAGGACGAAAAATGTCATCCTAACACCGGATAAAGCATTCAACAGAAAGTATATATTTCCTTCCGGCATTTTTGCAATTCAACAGGGTTTCGACTCAAAATACATTATTGTTCCTATCGATTTTGCCCGCGAATTGCTGGACTATACAGTGGAACTGAGTTCCATTGAATTAAAAATTGATCCTTCGTATAATCAGGACCGGGTACAGGAAGAGCTGCAGACACTCCTGGGCAATGAATTCGAAGTAAAGAACCGGTACGAACAGCAGGAATTTGTGTACAAGATCATGCAATCTGAAAAATGGGCCATTTTCCTGATACTCACCTTTATACTGATCATTGCATCGTTTAATATCATCGGGTCACTCTCCATGCTCATCATTGAAAAGAAAAAGGATATTGAAACCCTTCGAAATCTTGGTGCCAACCTAAAATTAATCAGAAAGATCTTTCTGCTGGAAGGATGGATGATATCGATATTGGGGGCTATCTCCGGATTGATCCTGGGAAGCATTATCTGTGCATTACAGCAACAATTCGGACTGGTAAAGATCCAGGGTGGGGAATCCTTTGTTATTGACACCTACCCGGTAAGCATGGAAATCCCGGATTTTCTGTTCGTATTTTTGACCGTTCTTCTGATCGGGTACCTCGCAGCCTGGTATCCGGTACGGTATATTACGCGAAAGTTCATACTGGCATACCGGTAATGTTAATAACCACCGGATTTTGTTGATTTACACACTTGATTTGGGTTTATCTAAATCATTATATTTATACCGGACTTTTTTAAACGTACCATAAACGATAGCAAACAAGTGAAAGAGGGTAAATTTGTACAGTGCAACTATTCCTTTACTGGAATAGTCTTTAATGAGATAACATTGTCAGTTATCCCTCAACAACAGGTACAGTAGCGATGAATACAGGCATCAAATCATCCGTTTCGTTCCTCCTTTTCATGGTTACGCTGGGAAGTTATAGCGCTAATTTTTCGATAACCCATACGGTACAGAACGTTAGCTGTTATAATGGTTTGGATGGGAGCATTACGGTTTATGTCCATCCATTCTCACCGGCTGATTACAAACCTCCCTATACCTATTCCTGGTTTGAAGACCTTGGCATTCCCCTGGCAACGGAAGTATCTGATGACACCACGTCAACGATTTCGAATCTTAAGGCTGGTCTCAACTATCTCGTCCTGGTAAAAGACAATGATGGTACCCAACAGGCGCTGCTCAACATTAAGGTTCTTGAACCGCCTGAACTAATACTATCCGCTTTCATTACGGATATAACCTGTTTTGGTGATTTCGATGGAGCGATTGACATTTCCGTAACCGGCGGAACCCTGCCCTATACATACAGCTGGGTAGATGGAACGGGATCGGGCAGCATCCCCGGGTCAGATGACCAGGCCGGGCTGGCTGCAGGTACCTATTATCTTACCGTTCTCGATTTCAACAATTGTAGTCTCCAAGACACATTAACCGTAGGTGGTCCTTCAGCCGAAGTAACTGCGGGCATTTCAGATCTTACCCATGTGGCCTGTTTCGGAGAATCAACCGGTAGTGTTACGGTTGCAGGATCGGGTGGCACACCACCCTATGAATACAGCCTGGATGGTGGAGCCTACCAGTCTTCCGGTACCTTTAGCGTACTGGCAGCAAACAGTTATACCGTGACAGTAAAGGATGATAATGGATGTACGGACGATGTAATTGTCATTATCACCCAACCTGCTGCTGCGTTGTCAGGAAACATTACCAGTCAGATCAATGTATTGTGTTTTGGGGAATCGAATGGGAGCGTAACCGTTGCCGGATCAGGTGGTACGCTTCCCTATGAATACAGCCTGGATGGTGGTGCCTATCAATCATCCGGCACCTTTAATAATCTTGCTGCAGCCGCTTATACCGTTACGGTAAAGGATAATAATGACTGTACATTCAATGTTCCGGTTACCATCACACAACCCGGATCAGCTCTTTCAGGAAGCATTACAAGCCAGACAGATGTAGCCTGCTTCGGAGAAGCTACTGGCAGTGTCACAGTTGCAGGCTCGGGAGGAACGCCGGCTTATGAATACAGACTGGACGGAGGAGCCTACCAGTCTTCCGGAACTTTCCCCAACCTTTCTGCAACAAACTATACAGTTACTGTAAGGGATAACAACGGTTGCACTTTTGATGTGCCGGTAACCATTTCTCAACCCGCTTCAGCGTTATCAGGAAGCATATCCAGTCAGACAGATGTCGCCTGTTTTGGTGAATCAACGGGAAGTGTTACGGTTGCCGGATCAGGCGGCACACCTTCCTATGAATACAGCCTGGATGGTGGAGCCTATCAATCATCCGGCACCTTCCCCAACCTGTCTGCAACAAACTATATAGTGACCGTCAGGGATAATAATCTCTGTACCTACGATGTTTACGTGACCATATCACAGCCCGCATTGGTACTATCGGGCAGCGTGGTAAGTCAAACCATGGCCTGTTTCGGCGAAGCTACAGCTTCCGCTACCGTAACCGGTTCAGGCGGTATACCTCCCTATGAATACAGCCTGGATGGCGGTGCCTATCAAGGCTCTGGCTTATTCAGCGGACTTTCAGCAGGCAACTATACCGTTACTGTACGGGATTTTAACCTCTGTACGTTTGATGTTCCTGTAACGATAACAGAAGCTGCTACCGCCCTGTCAGGGAGCATTACCAGCCAGGCCAATGTTGCTTGTTTTGGTGAATCCACCGGTTCGGTTACGATTACCGGATCGGGAGGTACACCTCCTTACGAATACAGCGTGGATGGTGGGGCTTACCAGTCATCCGGAATGTTTAGCGGACTGCCAGCCGGTGACTACATCATTACCGTGCAGGATGCCAATCTTTGTACTTTTGATGTTCCGGTCACGATTACTGAACCGGGATCAGCTCTTTCAGGCAGCATTACAAGTCAAACGGATGTATTGTGCTTTGGCGAGGCTACCGGCAGTGTAACAATAGCAGGCTCGGGAGGAACGCCGACATATGAATACAGCCTGGACGGTGGAGCCTACCAGTCATCCGGAATGTTTAGCGGGCTGCAAGCCGGGAACTACATCATTACCGTAGAGGATGCCAATCTCTGTACTATTGATGTACCGGTAACCATAACCGAACCCGCTTCGGGTGTATCCGGAACAATAACCGACCAAATAAATGTGCTTTGTTTTGGTGAGGCAACCGGTAGTGTAACGGTCGCCGGATCGGGAGGAACGCCCCTGTATGAATACAGCCTGAACGGTGGCGCCTATCAACCATCCGGCCTGTTCAGCGGACTGCTGGCAGGAAACCATACAGTAACTGTCCGGGATGCAAGCTCCTGTACGTTTAATGTACCTGTAACAATCACACAACCTGCTACAGCAGTTACAGGGACCATTTCAACACAGACAAATATTGCCTGCTTTGGAGAAGCAACCGGTAGTGTGAAGGTAGCCGGTTCAGGAGGTACACCTCCCTTCGAATACAGCCTGGACGGAGGTGCCTACCAGTCATCCGGTATGTTCAGCAACCTTTCTGCAGGAAACCATACCATTACTATACAGGATGCAAATCTCTGTACATTCAATCTGCCCGTAACCATTACCGAACCTGCCACACCCGTATCCGGAAGCATTACCAGCCAAACCGATGTGGCTTGTTTCGGAGAATCAACCGGAAGCGTAACGGTAGCCGGTGCGGGAGGAACTCCTCTTTACCAATACAGCCTGGACGGAGGTGCCTACCAGTCATCCGGTACCTTCAGCGGGCTGGCCGCCGGAAATTATACGGTAACCGTGCAGGATGCTAATTTTTGCACCACCCCGGTTCCTGTAACCATCACTGAACCTGCAACAGCCGTCTCCGCAACCATTATCGGTCAGACTGATGTTATTTGCCCGGGAGAAGCAACCGGTAGTGTTACCGTAGCGGGCTCGGGAGGTACACCGGGGTACCAGTACAGCCTTAATGGTGGTACTTATCAATCATCCGGAATGTTCATCGGGATTTTTGCAGGAAACCACACCGTGACTGTCCGTGATGCTAACCTCTGTACATTTAACATCCCGGTGACCATTAATGAACCCACTGCCATTTACATTGGATCGGAAGCATCAACGGATATCTCCTGTAACGGAGCGAATGACGGAACGATCTCTGTTACTGCAGCCGGAGGGACTCCCGGCTATGTGTATACACTCAAAAAAGGAGGAATAACGGAAGATTCAAACATACATGGCTCATTTGTAGACCTTACGCCGGGTGACTATACCATTGAAATAACGGACACAAACGGATGTGGTCCCTTCATCAGTGATGTGATCACTATCTTAGAACCGGCTGTTATAACCATTAACTCAGCATTTCTCACCGACATTACCTGTAACGGTGCAACCAATGGGAAAATAGATATTCTGGCTTCGGGTGGGACACCACCCTATACTTACTCCATCAACGGAGGAGTCTCCTTCGTGGACAATGGAGGAAATTTCACCGGGCTTAGTGCCAATACATATACAGTGGTAGTGAAAGACTCACGGGATTGTTTGGTTACCGGAAGCACCCTGACAATTAACGAACCTCCTGCATTAAGCCTTTCTGCCGATACGACAAAAGCTACCTGTAACTTTGGAACACCGGATGGTTCGCTGCGATTATCTGTAACTGGAGGTGTCCCATCGTATAACTACTCTATTGATGACGGTCTCAGTTTTCAATCCGATTCCTCATTCACAGGACTATATGCCGGAATATACGATGTGGTGATAAAAGATAACAACAATTGCCTGCTTTCTGAACAGGTCGAGATTGAAGGCAGGATTACTGTCAATGCATATGCCGGAGAGGATACCAGTATCTGTCCCGGCACGGAATACACACTGACAGCCTCAGGGGGAGATTCATACCTCTGGTCATCTATTGAACCCATCCCGGATCCAACTTCTGACACGATTACCGTAAGCCCGGATGCAGTCGCTTCCTATATCCTTACTGCTACCATTGAGCTTTGCCAGGACAGCGATACGGTTATCATCTCCCTCTATCCCGTCCTTGGAATCGACGCAGGAGATAACACAACCGTTCAGGCTGGCGGTTCAGTGGAATTGACAGCAACGGAAGGATTTGCCAGCTATACCTGGTTGCCATCAAAGTATATGAGTAATCCAATCGGTTCTTCTATAACCGTAACGCCAGAGGAAAGTGTTATGGTTTATGTCATCGGTACCACCAGTGATGGTTGCCTGGAGAGTGATTCAGTCCACGTTTTCATTGCGGAAGATTTGAACATTCCGTCAGGTTTTACTCCCAATAATGATGGCAAGAATGACACCTGGGAAATCATCAACTCCGATGTATATCCGGATATGATTGTTGAAATCTATACACGCTGGGGGGCTAAAATATTTCATGTAAAGGGTTATAATGCTGACAATTATTGGGATGGTACATACAATGGAAAAGATCTGCCAGTGGGAACCTACTATTATATAATACAGAAGAATGATCCGTATAGATCCAAGCCGATCTCCGGACCGGTAACCATTATCAGATAGGATGAAACAGACATGAATAGAATCATTATCATCATCACCTGCTTCCTGTTGTTTGTTCCTGCTGGTTTGCAATCCCAGCAGCTACCGCATTTTACCCAATTCATGTTCAACGATTACGTATTGAATCCCGCGGTTGCAGGGACAAAAGATTATTACCAGGTCAGGTCCAACAGTCGGTTTCAGTGGGCAGGAATTGTGGATGCACCCCAAACCATCAGCCTGAGCCTGAATGGTCCGCACGGCACAAGACCGATGGGTTTTGGAGGATATCTTTACAACGACGTCACTGGTCCTACCAGCAGAACCGGGCTCTATGGAACCTACGCCTATAACATTGCGATAAAAGGAAAGGTACGATTATCTATGGGATTGTCCTTTGGAATCATGCAGAACAAGATTGATGGTACTGAAATCAAACTCAATGAATCCGGCGATCCGGCAATGCAGGGTGGTATAACATCCACGGTGGTTCCGGACGCTTCGGTGGGTTTCTTGTTTTATGCCCCAAACTGGTATGCCGGTTTTTCTGCCTTCCAGCTTTTCAGTAACAACCTGAAAATATACGATGAAAAAAATGGTCTGAACAAACTGAAAAGTCATTTTTACCTTCTGGGTGGATACCGGTATGATATTAATGACCAATTCAGTATCGAACCGTCATTGATCATAAAAGCGATGAGTCCCGTACCAATCCAGATCGATCTGAATGCAAAGGTTACCTATCAGGAGATGGTCTGGCTGGGATTCTCCTACCGGAGCAGAGATGCCGCTTCAATTCTACTGGGATATATTCACGATAAACGGTATTACTTCGGATATTCCTATGATTTTTCCACCTCCGATATCCGCAGCTACAACTCCGGATCACATGAGATAATGATCGGTATCCGCTTTTTATCCTTCAGGCGGTAAACTAAATAGCAGGATAGCTAATTCTTGCTTCAACTTCCTCCACTGTAAACGCATATCAGTTGATTCACCTTTTTATTATCCCTGAAAAATTGTATTTTCGGATCATGAGATCAATTCGCTGGTTCGTATTACTCGTTATATGCCTGGGAATGGCTTGTCAGCATCCCAAAGAGAAAATAAAAGAGGCGGAAATCATTCCCAAAGAAAGTCTTGTCCCGGTACTGGTAGAGATACACCTTGCAGATGCATTGCTTCAAATGTCAGTGGTCCGGAAAAATTATCCCGGAAGGGATTCCATCAGTAATTACCAGGATATCCTTAAAAAACATGGTTATACCAAGGAGATGTTTGACAGGACGATTGAGTTTTATGAGAACGATCCGGATGAACTCTATGATCTTTATGAAGAGGTGGTCAGCGAGCTTACCCAGTTACAAAGTGAAATCAACCAGCGTACCCGTCAAATTACCCCGGATGACCTAACCTCTAACCTCTGGAACCAGAAAACTGTCTGGCACCTTCCCGATGACGGACGAGTTAACCGGATTGGCTTCAAAATTCCGGTGACAGGACCCGGGAAATACCTTCTGTTGGCAACGATAAGGATGCACCCGGATGATGGATCCATTGAGCCCAGGGTGACAGCATTCTTCTGGTTCGATGATGGGACAGAGACCGGTTTCATTATCCCTTTTGAACCGAGTCCAATAGCAAAGGATGGCAAAATCATGACGCATACACTTTCCCTTAACCTACAGGACGACAGGGTAACTCATATTTCCGGGTTTCTGCTGGATCATAATCCACGCAGTGGAAACTGGGAAAAACATGCGGATGTCCTTACTGTAAGAATCCAACATGTACAGATAAGCAAGCCTTTCCGCAATGCAGGACCAGAGTAGTCCGGGCCCGACTGATCAGATCGATCTTGAAATGATGTGGCTGGTAGAAAATGATGAAGTAAACCTCCTGGAATAGAGACGCTATAAACTATTTTACCCCCTTGTTCAGGAGAAACTCAAACGCTTCTTTATCATATTTCAGGATGTGATTTTCAAACCAATCAACCAGAAATCCATACATCTCCTCGCACACTTTATCCTCGCCATTTTCATAATCTTCCCTGAATTTAATAATGCGGTTAATGAAGTGTTTATGCGCTTCCTTATGCTGTGTAAAATTAGGATACTGGTAATTTTTGAAGTAGATCTCTTCCTGGATCAAATGGTTCTCGGCATAATGAACCAGGGAAAAAAAAATCTCGGAAATTTTCTCTTCACCTGGTTTATTTATTATTCCTTCCCGCAGTAGATTGAGGATCTCCAGGTATTTCTTGTGCTGGTCATCAATCAGGCTGACATTTACATTATATTCCTGCTTCCAGGTAAATGGATCCGTTCGGATTTCTCTTCGCATGTCAGATCAATTTGGGAAAATTACCTGATAGCAAAGGTAGATTGAAAGCTATCGAATACAATGATAATTATCATAATGCCCCTGTGGCTTATCCAATACAAATTAATGACTAAATTAGAGTCTGTATAAAATAAGGTTGAGGGAGGTATTGTTGACCTGGTTCACCGGACTCTCTTCCATATTGAATGAACTTGAAACAACCGAAAACCATCTTGTATTGTCCGCTGGACTGGGGCCTGGGGCACGCCAGCAGGGGGGTATTCCTGATCCGGAAATTTCTTGACAGGGGATTCGAGGTTATTCTTGCAGCCGATGGTGAGCCACTTGCATTGTTACAGAACGAATTCCCACAACTCGGTTGGATCCGGTTCACCTCGTTCAGAATACGTTATACAAAAAGAATTCCGCTCCTGGTTAAACTCTTCTTTTACCTGCCTGTGATGCTGATCGGTATTGTTAGGGAACACCGGGAACTGAAACGGATTATCATGGAATATGCCATTGATATTGTCATTTCAGATAACCGATACGGATTGTGGAACAGGCATGTGTTAACAATCTTTATTACCCATCAGGTTTCAATCCGGCTTCCTGCCTGGTTATCCTGGTTTCAATATCCCTTATACCGGTTAAGTTATAACCAGATCCGGAAATTCAATTATGCCTGGATCCCTGATGTTCCCGGGGAAAAGAGCCTGACAGGCGAACTTTCGCAAAAATATCACCTGCCGGAGAATGCACGGTTTACAGGCATCTTTTCACGGTTCCTGTATGATGATCCCGGATCGCTTGATCATTCAGTCACCAACTATGACCTGCTGGTGATCCTATCCGGGCCGGAACCGCAACGAACTGTACTGGAAGAAAAAATCCGTAATCAGCTCAAAGTGAGTCGTCTTAAAATCTTGATTGTAAGGGGCTTACCATCACATGCAGGTGAATTTTCACCCTCTGATAATCTTACCCTCGTATCTCATCTTCCTTCAAACAAACTGAGAGTCCTTATCAAAGCATCCAAAGTGGTGATCGCCCGATCGGGATACTCGACCATCATGGATCTGATTGCACTCAGAAAAACTGCATTGTTAATACCAACACCCGGACAAACGGAACAACAATACCTTGGAAAAAGAATGGAACAAAAAAAATATTTTCACTGTATGGACCAGCGTGATTTTGATCTAAATAAAGTCATTGCTTACGGGTACGATTACACCATTCCGTTTTCTGTTAACCATGACCTCATCGATCGTGCCATAAACGATCTCATGAGATGCCTCAGAATATCCGAAGAGAAGGCTCTATACTCCTGAATATAAACCGATTCAGGTAATAAGCAGTATGGCAGAAACAGTGGCAAATCCGAGAAGAAAACCGGAATAAACCTGCAATGAGTTATGGGAATTCAGCTGCAACCTGGCATATCCTGTTAACCCGGCAACAAGAAGCAGAACCATCCAAATTGTTTTAAGATCAACACCCAAACGATATGAAAAGAGGATGACTGCTCCGATTAAACCACCAACCCCAAGCATGTGAAGGGAGATCTTCCACCGGATAGAAACGAGCAATGCCAAAAAAACAGCAACAGCGCATGCGAGCATATAGGATTTTATCATGGGTGGTAGTTGCAGTTTGTTTAAAAACAGGTATCCAAGGTAAAAAAAGAGGCTGTTTACCAACAAGGGAATGATCCGCTCCCTGTTTGAACGCATATGAATATCCTCAATAATTTTCCGGAAAAGGTAGAACGGGACAAAACTCAGCGGGAGAAGAACCGTACAGATCAGAACAATGAGGAAAATGTATTTTTTTGCTTCATAGGGAATAAAGGAAATAAATGTCCCGGAATTGAATAAAATAAGCAGTCCATACACCGGCATAAATATCGGATGGAAAAGAATGGAAATGATGGCGGGTATAATGTTTCGCATGGGATCGGTTACAATTCTTTCCGTAGTCTGGCTACTGGAATATTCAACTGTTCCCTGTACTTGGCAACGGTTCTCCTGGCTATCAGGTATCCTTTTTCCTGAAGAATTTCTGCCAGTTTTTCATCGGTCAGTGCTTTTCTTTTATCCTCATTATCCACACACTCGGAAAGGATCGTTTTAATTTCCCGTGTAGATACTTCCTCTCCCGAGTCCGTTTGCAATCCTTCTGAAAAGAAGTACTTGAGCGGTAAAATGCCGAAGTGTGTCTGAATATATTTACTGTTTGCTACGCGGGAGATGGTTGAAATATCGAGGTTTGTCATTTCTGCTATATCCTTCAGGATCATTGGTCTCATTTTTGTTTCGTCCCCGTCAATGAAGTATTCCTCCTGGAACTCAATGATCGCATTCATCGTAAGCAGCAGGGTGTTTTGTCTCTGTTTTATTGCATCAATGAACCATTTGGCAGAATCAAGTTTTTGTTTTACAAAACTCACTGCATCCTTTTGCTCCTTGGACTGGCTGTTTTTATGTATGTTATAGGATTCCAGCATTTCGCTATAGGTTCTGCTAATTTTCAGTTCAGGAACATTCCTTGCATTGAGGGACAATTCGAGTGTTCCCTCATTATTATCCAGAACAAAATCAGGAATGATATGTTGAATGGTTTTATTCAGTGGGTCGCTGAAAGAGCTTCCCGGTTTAGGGTTAAGTTTCAGGATTTCATCGATCACCTCCTTCAATTCATCCTCTGAAATATTCATTCTTGTAATGATCTTCTCGTAATGTTTTTTTGTAAACTCCTGAAAGAAATATTTCAAAAGGTGGCGTGCCTGTTTTACTACCGTGTTTTCCAGATCTTTCCTTTCGATCTGCAGTAAGAGGCATTCCTGTAAGTCTCTTGCACCCACTCCTGCCGGATCAAGATCCTGAATGATTCTAAGCATCTCATGCAACTGCTCCTCTGTTGTTGAAATATTTTGTGAAAAAGCAAGGTCATCCACAATATTTTCCAGTTTTCGGCGGAGGTATCCATCCTCATCAATATTCCCCAGTATATACTGCGCCAATATTTCCTGCTCTTCAGTCAGGCTTCGCAGTCCCATTTGGCTTTCCAGGTAATCGTGAAAGGAAGCTCCGACAGAAAATGGTATTTCCGGTTTTTTATCTTCCGCTGGCATGTTTCTGGAGGAGAGTTTATATGCCGGTATATCTTCATCGTTCATATAATCATTCAGCGAAAACTCATCCTCCTCAATATCCAGGTTCTCTTCATTCAACGTTTCTTCTTCATCTGTTTCCGGTTCATCATCATGTCCCTCCTCCAATACAGGATTCTCCTCCATCTCCTTTTTGATCCGCTGTTCAAGTTGAATGGTGGGTATTTCAAGCAACTTGATCATCTGGATCTGTTGCGGTGACAGTTTCTGCAATAACTTCTGTTGTAACTTCTGTTTCAGCATAAACAAACCGTTGGCAGATTAAAATTCCGCATTGTTAGGCGTTCTTGGAAAGGGGATCACATCCCGGATATTGCTCATCCCTGTAATGAAAAGGATAAGCCGCTCAAAACCCAATCCAAACCCACTATGTGGCGCGGTACCGAACTTTCGTGTTTCAAGATACCACCAAAGATCCTGTTCAGGGATCTTTAATTCCCTGATTCGTTGATAGAGTTTATCATACCGCTCTTCCCGCTGCGATCCTCCGATAATTTCGCCAATCTTTGGGAACAACACATCCATCGCCCTTACTGTTTTTCCATCCTCGTTTTGCCACATATAAAAAGCCTTAATATCTTTTGGATAATCGGTAAGGATCACGGGGCACTTAAACTCTTGTTCAACAAGGTACCGTTCATGTTCAGCCTGCAGATCAAGGCCCCATTTTACCGGAAATTCAAATGTCTTCCCGGATGCCAGCAACAGGTCAACCGCTTTGGTATATCCCATCCGTACAAAATCCTGCTTAAGAATATTACTCAACCGGTCAAGCAATCCTTTATCATACATTTGATTCAGGAATTCGAGATCCGACCGACAATGGTCTAATGCATAACCTACCAGGAATTTCAACAAATCTTCTGCCAGGTCCATGTTATCATCGATATCGTAAAACGCCATTTCGGGTTCAATCATCCAGAATTCAGCAAGGTGTCGCGGTGTATTTGAATTTTCCGCTCTGAACGTTGGACCAAAAGTGTAAATTTCGGAAAGTGCAAGAGCACCAATTTCCCCCTCCAGCTGGCCGGAAACAGTGAGGTTTGTCTCTTTACCGAAAAAGTCTTTCTGGTAATCAACCGACCCATTATCTTTTTGTGGCGGATTAACATCATCCAGCACCGTTACCCTGAACATCTCTCCGGCTCCTTCCGCATCCGAACCGGTAATAATGGGAGTGTGAAGATAGACGAACCCATGATCGTCAAAATACTTATGGATGGCAAACGACATGGCATGGCGAATGCGAAAAATAGCCCCGAAGGTATTGGTCCTTGGCCTTAGGTGTGCAATCTCCCGGAGGAATTCCAGCGAGTGTCCTTTTTTCTGCAACGGGTAGAGTTCCGAATCAGCCGTCCCATACAATTCAATATCCTTAGCCTGTATCTCTACTTGCTGCCCCTTCCCCTGCGACTCCACCAACTTACCGGTTACCGCAATACAGGATCCTGTTGTGACTTTCTTCAATAAATTCTCATCAAATTTTGAGGTATCTGCCACAATCTGGATATGATGGATTACCGAACCATCGTTAAGTGCAATGAAGGCTACGTGACTGGTTCCCCTCTTTGTCCGGACCCACCCCTTAACATGAACATCTTTACCATAATCTTTCGAGTCAAGTAACTCTTTTACCTTGTTCCTGCTCCTTATCATATCTGAAATATAACTTGAAAATAAAGTATAAAAATAAGACTTTTGGACTAAGAAACTCAATTTATATCAATTTATAAATCCTCCAACTAGTTTTTGGCCTGATTTTTGAAAACGCCAAAGAAGAAAGGATCAGATTTGTGCCTGTTCGGGAAATGAGTTGATGGCGAAAACCCGTTGTTTTTCTTGCTGTTGACTGCATGTGGGATTGCGAATACTATCCAGATAAATGCCGGTATGAGATCCAATTGTCATCTCTGATTAATCTGTTCAAAAACACTAAGATTCGAAATAAATCGTTATAATAATACATTTTTAAAAATTAAAAAATAAAGTAATTTTGCAAGCACAATGTTAAAGAAACTGAGATGGAAAAGGATAGCAAATTGATTGTGATACCCTGGGATTTTACTAATATAGCTGAAAACGCATTAGTTCATGGGGTTAAAATCGCGAAGATGGTGGACAATGAATTGCGCTTATTGCATATTGTTGACAAGAAACTGGATACGGCGAAAAAAGAGGAAGTAACAAATCGGCTGAACGAAATTGCCGGAAAGACAGAGCGGATTTACAATGTCAAGGTCGATTCATTTATCATGCAGGGAAACATATTTAATGCCATTTCCAAATATGTATCGGACATACAGGCGAATCTGGTCATCATGGGGACTCACGGGATGAAGGGAATGCAGAAAATTACCGGAAGCTGGGCACTGAAAGTTATTGCAGGATCTAAAGTTCCGTTCATAGTAGTGCAGGATCCACCGAAGGATATGTCAAAATATCAAAATATTCTTTTTCCAATCGATTTTAAAATGGAGCAAAAGGAAAAATTGTATTGGGCCATATTCATGAGTAAATATTTTGATTCAAGAATCCATATTCTACAATCAGCAACACAGGACAAATCGTTGTTGAAAAAACAAAAAGTGAATCTTAACTTCGCCATCAAATTCCTGATTCAAAACAGGATCGACTATGAAATCCATACGATTGAAAAAAGCGGGAATTTTGCCAAAGATACCATCAAGTTTGCACATGATAAAAATATCGACCTGGTAATCATCATGACCACCAAGAACATCAATTTCAGTGATTATGTTGTGGGAGCGCATGAGCAATACATCATTGCGAACAGCTCTCATATACCGGTAATGTGCATCAATCCGAAAGCAAATTACGCCAAGGTTGCACAATACATGTATGGATAACCCCATTCCCTGATCCAGGTACACTAAAAGAATTTATTCTTTCCTGGGAATTAGGTAGGTAGTCAGCACGGCCGTTACCAAAGCCACAATAAAGGTAAATAATCTAGCTGTTAATCCTTTCTGGGTAAAGGCTGTAACCAGTACCGGTAGTTTCTCTTCAACAACCCGTTCTGTTGCGGTTTCAGTAAATTTCTCCTCCAGGATGCGTTCAAATTTTGTGACACTGGTGTACTTCTGATCCAACAGATCAATAAAACCCGATGCTTGTTCTTCGGAAATGATCTCTGCCTCCACCAAAGATGAGAGTTTATCATCTGTCACCCGGTAATGTTGCTCAAATCCTGCACTCATCCAGAATATGGTAAACAGCAAACCGGTAATAATGGTCGCAATGACAGCCCGGCCATGAAATCGTTTCCAGAAAAGTGACAAGATGATCACCACTGAAAAAGTACATCCAATTCCGGCCCACACGTAGCTAACCAGTGTAAAGATTAATCGGGATGGAGAAACATATGCCAGGCCAAGGGCTATAACAGCAAGTGAAGCAGTAACAATGCGGGACCTGCGCAGTCCTTTTATCCTCCCGGTATCCTGGTCTTTGCCAAACGATGGCTTAATGAGGTTTTCCGACATTTCCGTTGCGGAGAGAATGAGCAACGAGTCAGCCGTTGAGATCATAGCCGCGATAGCTCCTGTAATCAGTATAGCAGCAATCGCCGGTGGAAACAGTTCCAGAAGAACCGCAGGCATAACATATTCCGGATCATCTAATCCTTGTGGTCCAAACAATGCAATTCCGATCCATCCCAGTGAGAGCGCGCCAACATAGGCAATAAGGGTCCATGCGATACCAATATTTCTTCCCTTCCTTGCCTGCCGGGGATCTTTGATTGCCATGAACCGCATACTCAACTGTGGCTGACCACCCAGATAACCAAAAAACCATGCAAATCCACCCATCATGATCAATCCTGCACTGAAGCCCCGGGCAGCCCCGGTCAGTGAGGTATAGGTTGGTCCCGCACCGGCTAATGCCTCCGGGATCGATTGGGCAAAGAGTCCCGCATGTGAAGAGAGATAAATAATACCGACAATGGGTCCAATGATCAGGGTAATAATCATAATAATGGCCTGAACCACATCGGTATACACCACACTTCTAAATCCACCGTATATGGTATAGGGAACAATGACGGCTGCCGTGATTAACATGCCGAGGTTTGCATCAATATCAAAGATGGTGTGGAGTGTTTTCCCACCCCCGAGGAACTGTGCTCCAACATAGAAGAAAAAGAAGAAAACAATGGTAAAACTACCGATGATCCGTATCCATTTCCCCACTTCACCGTGTTTCCTGGCAATAAATTCGGTGAAGGTGGATACCCGGTAGGATTCGGCTAGATCCCTCAGCCTCCAGGAAATCACCGCCCAGGCTGTGACAATGCCAACAACACACCCCAATGCAGTCCAGATTTCAGTAAGACCCATGGCATATGCAGCACCGGGCAACCCGAGTAAAGCCCAGGAAGATTCTCCGGTAGCCCGCTCAGACAGGGCAGCAACCCACCCCGGCAATTGCCTGCCCGCAATGGCATAATCGACATCGGATTTTACCTTCCTTCCCTGGTATAAACCCCATAATATCAAAAGGGTCATGTAGATCACCATGACCAGGAGTATCTGTAGCTGTTGATCCATGTTTGTGCTCTTTAGTTACCCGAAAAGAAGAACCCTGCATCCAACATACCACATGAAAGATGCCTTGATGCTCAACAGCCCTAAAGATATCAAGTTCGTTGAAAATTTAAAACTAAGGCATAAAAAAAGGCCATCCAGCACACCGGACAGCCCCATTCCACGTAAGATCCATCAATTGACCTATTTCTTCATCGCCCAATACGAGCGGTCCATCATCCATTGTTCCAACCGGCTCGATGGTTCAGTGTTGACATGCTGAATAAAATCCGCTGCGTACATCCAGCTTGCCAACTCGATCTCCGGTTCCTTCTCCGGTTTCTCTAAAATTCCCAGGTCTGATTCAAGCAGTTCCCGTAAATCATTCCTGTGCATCGTCTCTTCACGCGGTGGTACGCTGTTTGTCTCCTTTGTCTTTTGTATCCAAAAATCCAGGTCATGCATCCACCGTTCAATAAGAACCTCACGCTCAACATACATTTCGAAATCTATTTTCTCCAGGGTCTTTCGCTCAAGATGACAATTGCTTCCTGCATTATCTATACCAAGAACGAGTTTCTTTAACGAGGTCATTTCAGAACGACCCGTTAATACATCAAAATCCTGCG
>CAYZVJ010000027.1:23581-26334 GCA_964481765.1 uncultured Rikenellaceae bacterium
AGTTTCTTTAACGAGGTCATTTCAGAACGACCCGTTAATACATCAAAATCCTGCGCATCCAATGTCACAGGCAAAAACAGAAAAGCAAATAGTAATCCCGTTAATCTGTATACTCTATTGAAACTTGAAATAATTTTCATGATCTTTTCATTTTATTGCCCTTCCGTTGCTCACATCGCTCCTGTTCATAAACCAATTATCATGTATTGTGCCAAACTTATTATATTATTATTATAGAGAACGTTAACCCTCTTTTAAGAATTTGTTAATTTGTGTTAAAAACGACCAGAAGTGTGCATAAGTGTTCAAAATCGCACAGTGTTTTAGAAAAGGATAACCGGCGCAGAGTGGCATTCGCCAGTGAGCGATTACAACCTTGTTATCATTTTCATTATTTTTGGATGTTGAAACTTTATCCGCTACCATGTCCATCATTGCAAAGTCCGTAACAAAGCGTTTCGGGAAGCAGAAAGCCCTGGATGATGTCTCCTTTGAGATACAGTCGGGGGAAGTGGTTGGTTTCCTTGGTCCCAATGGTGCTGGTAAATCGACCATGATGAAGATCATCACCGGTTTCCTTCCGCAGACTTCAGGGCAGGTGCTGGTTAACCAATGGGATGTAATCGAAAAATCGGTTGAAGTCCGCAGGGTAATTGGTTATCTGCCTGAAAACACACCCCTCTACCCTGAAATGTATGTCAGGGAATACCTGAAGTTTGTTGCCGGTATGTACAGGATGGGAAAACGCACAGACATCCGTATCCGTGAAATGATCGGTATGACCGGACTCGAACCGGAACAGCACAAGAAAATCGGTGCCCTGTCGAAAGGATACCGGCAGCGCGTTGGTTTAGCACAAGCACTGATCCATGATCCCGAGGTGCTGGTCCTTGACGAACCAACCTCCGGCCTCGATCCAAACCAGATCATCGAGATCCGAAACCTGATTTCCGAAGCCGGAAGGGAAAAGACCGTGATGCTCTCTACCCATATCATGCAGGAGGTGGAAGCCATCTGTGACCGGGTTATCATCATCAACAAAGGGAAAATTGTTGCGGATGACCAAAAAGAAAAAATTCATTCAATCCTCGCGGAAAATGTTCAGACCATACAGGTCGAATTCAGAGAAGCACCTGATCAACAGGCACTGGAGCGCCTCCATGGCGTGAACCGGGTTGCCTTTGTCCGGGAACACATCTGGCTGGTACAAAGTAATGCAGACCTGGATATCCGGAAAGATATCTTCGATTTTGCCGTCAGGAATAATCTGACTGTCCTCTCCATGCAAAAACAGGAAAAGAAACTGGAAGAACTTTTTCAGGAACTGACCCGAAATTAATCATTGGTTTGGACAAAGATTTGGTATCTTTCCAAATTATTGTTTCATTTGCATTTCACAACTATCAGTGGAAAGATTTGACCGATTGCAACCACAGAAAAAAATGCTAAAACAGTATCCGTTTTTGCTTTCCAGTCAATCACCCGCTAGTCTTTGTTAACATCTTTAATATCAATGAATTATGTCATACTTATTTACTTCTGAATCCGTTTCGGAGGGGCATCCTGACAAAGTAGCCGATCAAATCTCAGATGCATTGCTGGATGAATTCCTGAAGCAGGATCCGGAATCGAAAGTCGCCTGCGAAACAATGGTCACCACCGGTCTGGTGGTTTGCAGCGGTGAAGTGAGAACCAATGGATGGGTTGATGTACAGCAGGTTGTCAGGAAGGTAATCAGGGATATCGGGTACACTAAGGCTGACTATAAATTTGAGGCCGAATCGTGCGGAATCATCTCCACCATTCACGAACAATCATCCGACATTACACAGGGAGTCATCCGTGAAAAGGAGGAGGATCAGGGAGCAGGTGACCAGGGAATGATGTTCGGGTATGCCAACCGCGACATGGACAACGGAATGCCACTGCCAATGGAGCTATCTCACATCCTCCTGCAGGAACTTGCGGCCATTCGCAAGGAGGGTAAAGAGATGACCTACCTCCGGCCCGATTCCAAATCACAGGTTACCATCGAATACGAAGAAAACGGCAGACCAAAGTCAATCGATACCATCGTAATATCCACCCAACACGACGAGTTTATTAAACCGGCTTCGCCCTCCGTAACCGACTGCCGGAAAGCACAGGAGACAATGCAGGCAACGATACGGAAAGACCTGCAGGAGATCCTGATACCCCGGGTAAAGAAAACCGTTCCTGACCGGATCAAAGTACTGTTCACTAATGGTTTCCGCCTCCTTGTAAATCCTACCGGGAATTTTGTGATCGGCGGTCCTCATGGGGACACAGGACTAACCGGGCGAAAGATTGTAGTAGATACCTACGGGGGCATGGCACCACATGGTGGCGGAGCATTTTCAGGTAAGGATGCCTCGAAAGTCGATCGCTCTGCAGCCTATGCTGCCCGACATATTGCCAATAATCTGGTGGCTGCCGGTGTGGCAAATGAAGTGCTGGTCCAACTCGCATATGCCATCGGAGTTGCAGAACCGGTTGGTATCTATGTTAATACCTTCGGTAGCTGTAAGATCGGAAAAGTTGCCAGTCCAACCGAGTGCGATGGAGAGATCGCTACAAAAATTAAGCAGATCTTCGATCTGAGACCTTATGCCATCATCAAACGGTTCGGATTGAAAAATCCTATTTTTGAACGAACTGCCACCTATGGACACTTCGGACGTTCCCATTACCGGGAAGAGGTGGAAGTCTTCTATCAGGGAGAAGGTGTCACG
>CAYZVJ010000027.1:26434-28917 GCA_964481765.1 uncultured Rikenellaceae bacterium
ATAAAAAAACGGTTTGAAAAGTAAACTCACCTCTATTGCACTTTTTTTAATGCTTATTGCACCCGTTATCGGAACATATAGCTGGTTGCAGTACAAAAAGGCTACTGTCAAAAATGAGGTAAAAAAACAACTGATTGCCGGGAAAGACAAAGAGGAGCTGGTTTTACTGGAATTTACTAAAAAAGAAGCCGTAACCCAACTGCGTTGGGAACATTCCAGAGAATTTGAATACAACAACCTGATGTATGACATTGTTAAAACCGAAACGAAAGGTGATTCAATATTCTACTGGTGCTGGTTGGATAATGAAGAAACACAATTGAACCAGCAGTTAACAAATCTTGTAGCACAGATATTAGTAAATGATCAGCAAAATAAAGAGAATCAAAAGCGACTGATAACCTTTTATAAATCCCTGTATCATTCAAAACAATCCGCATGGCATGCTCTGATAAATCAGACAGCGCCAAACACCGATGTTTATATGATCAATTGGTTATCCATTTCATTCCCGCCTCCTGTTCCCCCTCCCAGGAAAGGTTAAATAGATGCAACAGATGAGACTACCTGTCATTTAGGTGGCAGGTTGAATCTGATTGTTAGCCATTATTTGTTTAACCTTAATTGAATTCATGATGAAAAATATATTCATCGCATGGTTAGTGTTGGGTTTGTCCTGTTTTGCTCATTCCCAGACAATAACCATTAAAGATCACGAAACAGGCGAGCCGCTTGAACTGGTGACCCTGATGAGTGAAAAACCGAAAGCATTTACTACCACAAATGCCCAGGGACAAGCGGACATTTCAGCATTTAAAGAAGCTGGAAAAATAGAAATTCGCGCACTGGGTTATAAAACAGCAATAAAAAGTTATGCTGAACTGGTATCTTTATCAATGGAGCTGCAATTGATCTCCACAAATATTGGCCTGGATGCCGTTGTGGTCTCTGCAACACGCTGGAATCAAAAATCCAATGATATCCCCTCCAAAATAATCAATATTTCTCCCAAAGAAATGGCTTTACAAAATCCGCAGACAGCGGCTGATCTACTGAGTATTTCAGGGAAAGTATTCATCCAGAAAAGCCAGCAGGGAGGCGGTAGTCCCATGATCAGGGGATTTGCCACAAACAGGCTTTTATACACGATTGACGGAGTGCGCATGAACACTGCAATATTCAGGGGGGGAAATCTGCAAAACGTGATTTCGCTCGATCCCTTTGCCATTAAGAATACAGAAGTGTTTTTCGGACCCGGATCGGTTATATATAGCAGTGATGCCATCGGTGGGGTAATGAGTTTCGAAACCCTCACACCTCAATTGACACTTATTGATAAGCCATTGATAACAGGAAGGGCCTTAACCCGCTATTCAACAGCGAACAATGAAAAAACAGGACATTTCGATATTAATCTCGGATGGGAAAAGTGGGCAATAATTACAAGTATCACTGCAACCGATTATGACGATTTGCGGATGGGAAGTCATGGACCGGATGAATACCTTCGCCCATTCTATGTGCAAAGAATTGACAGTGTAGATGTGGTTGTCACGAATGATGATCCGAAGGTTCAGGTCCCGTCCGGTTACTCACAGGTTAATATTATGCAGAAAGTACATTTTAAACCCAATGAAAACTGGGATTTTCAATATGGTTTCCACTATTCTGAAACGTCTGATTATTCACGATACGATAGACACATGCGGCTAAAAAACGGTCTGCCTCGCTATGGCGAATGGTATTACGGTCCCCAAAAATGGATGATGAACAACCTGCACATTACCCATGCCGGAAACAATGCCATTTATGATCAAATGACACTTCGTTTGGCACACCAGGTCTTTGAAGAAAGCCGCATTAGCCGTGACTTGAACAAACCCGATAGGGAAATTCGTATTGAGAAAGTAAATGCCTCTTCTGCCAACCTTGATTTTTTAAAGTCAATCGGTTCTAAGAATAAGTTATTCTATGGTCTGGAAATAGTATTGGATGATATTAATTCAAAAGGAATAAATGAGGACATCTCAACCGGAATAAGTGCACCAGGAGCCGCCCGTTACCCGCAATCAATATGGGCTTCTTATGGAGCATACCTTACGGACCAGTTTAAAATTACAGAGAAGTTGCTTTTACAGGCCGGCATTCGGTATAATTATTTTCAAATTGAAGCGAAATTTGACACGACTTTTTACCCATTCCCGTTTACCACAGCAACACTGAAAAACGGTGCATTAGCGGGAAGTTTTGGTTTTGTGTACCGCCCAACGGATAAGTGGGTGATCAATACCAACATTTCAACAGCATTTCGCTCACCCAATGTGGATGATATAGGGAAAGTATTTGATTCTGAACCGGGAGCTGTAACGGTACCCAATCCAGACCTTGATCCGGAATATGCCTACAACATGGATTTGGGAATGACCAGGGTATTTAGTGACGCAGTAAAAATTGATCTTACCCTCTATTACACCATTCTCCAA